>JANNGY010000095.1:0-8595 GCA_031404095.1 Betaproteobacteria bacterium
CACCGGGTAAACACTTAAGGGGTCTTTACTCCAGGCCGCATGAAAACCGCGATATCCCCTGCCGTGATTGCCTTGTCAACGCCCTCTGGTACCTCAGAACACGCCTCACCACACGCCTCATTGAGCATGATGGCGTGTTGGTCGGTGCTCAAGCAGGCGGCAACGCAGTTCATTGATCGCCGCTGTCTTTCAGCGTCAGCGGCAGTGGCGTTTTACTCTGCCTTCGCGCTCGCGCCAACACTGGTCGTCCTGCTCGCCCTGGCCAGCACCTTTTTCGGCCGCGATGCGGCGTCCGGCCATCTCTACGCGCAACTGGGCTCGGTGATGGGTACCGAGACGGCGCAGGCGCTGCAGGAAATGGTCAAGAATGCCTGGCGCGCTGACGGCACCTGGATCAAGACGGCGATCGCCGTGGCGGCGATCATCGTTGGCGCCTCGGCCATTTTCGCGCAATTGAAAGAGAGCCTGAACGAAGCGCTGGCGCCGGAGATTCCGCTCCAGAATCAGTCCGAACAGCCCCGACGCTGGTACGCGCCGTTGCGAATCAGGCTGCTGGCAGTGGGTGCGACGGTCGGTGTCGCGTTCCTGTTCATCGTTTTTCTGATGGCCGACACCGCGCTCAGCGTGACCATGAACTGGCTGTGGCCGGACGACACCGGCCCGAAGATCATCGCCTTGACGGTGACGCAGTTTTTTTCCACCTTGTTCCTCGCCATACTGTTTGCCTGGTTGTTTCGCGTGCTGCCCGATGTGAACCTGAGTCGCCGCGCCATCGTGCGCGGCGCATTGCTGGGCGCGATCCTGTTCAACATCGGCAAGCACCTGTTCGCGCTGTATCTGGCCAAAGCCGGAACGGCGGATGCGTTCGGCGCGGCGGGTTCGCTGGCGGTGCTGTTGATGTGGCTGTATTTTTCCTCGCTGGTCTTCTTGTTTTCGGCACAGGTGGCGCGGGCCGTTGATGAACAGAAGGCAGCCCTGACCGGAATTGACCCGGCCCAGCAACCGAAACCAGTGAGTACTTGATCGCGATAATGTTCAACTCCTCGCTTGCTGCAATCAAAAGCCTCAAGCGCGGCGTGGCGGTGTGACAAAGCGAAAACTCGAATCGCTCAAGGCCGAATAGAAAGCCCTTGTTACATTTCGGTGGTGCCGGCGGAATTGGCCTTGATGGCGGAACACTTGCTATTTGTGGCGAAGCTGCTCGATCGCTGCGAGCCGCCGCTGCGCACGGCTTTTTTTGCTGCATCACTCTGGTCGAAAACCAGCCTGCCTGGCAGCGTGCGCAGAAACGGCTACGATGGACACACGCAATCGAACATCCAACTAACGTTTTTCATGGCTGATTTTTTCAAAACTTCCACAATCTGGGTAGTGGATTTCCGCTACGACGGCAGGGCGCGCCGCTGGTTCAAGGCCTTCCGCGCGAACGATGACGTGCCACGGGAAATGGCGGCCCGCTTGCGTGACCTGTATGGCACGCATGTCCAAGTCGTGGAAGTGCGAAAGGCCACGGAGGAAGAAATTCTGCAGTACCTGCGCGGCGAAGAACCAAAGAATGTCTTCTGCCCAACGGGTCGGTGAATGGCCCGGAAATAGAGGGGCCCGCCAAATGGCGTTCCATGATTCCCGGCAGACGGCGTCTGAGCCAATCCATTCGCGCTAACTCTGCCCGAATGTTGTTAAGGGATCAGGAAGTCCCCAGCCGTCCAAGTATTTCTCGAATCTTCGGCTCCGGTTTCCAATAGCCGGGCCCCTTCAGGAATTTGCCGTTTTCATCATAGATCGGCTTTCCGTCGGCGCCGAGTTTGCTTTCGTTGCTGTCCATGATGACTGTCAACACGTCCTCCAGCGGGAGACCGTACTTGAGGGCCTCCGAACGACAGTAGACGATGATGTCGCCGAGTACGTCCGCGATGGCTACCGCCAGGTCGGTTGCGCTGGCGCCATTGCGTGCGGCTTTGATGATCTCGTCGATCTCGTCCACTTCATCGCGCAACGTGATTTTGAATTTGCCCAGCCGGTCCACCACGTCCTCGGGAATAGTGGGCACGTTGTGTTTCGGCAAGCGATACATTTCGTTCATGAGCGCGATACGCTCGGCAAAGGGTTTGTTCACTGTTTTCTCCGAAATTTGCTCGGCAAATGGTAAACCAAAGTGGCCTGGGTCAAATTCCCTGTCGGACTTTGCGTGCGTGCAAAATATTGTGCGCATGGCCCTGTTTATTCCGCACGATCACTTACCTGCGACAGGTGGAATGGCGTTTGTTCGATAACGTACGGACTAGCCGCCGTTTGGCAAACATACTGGAACTTGGCGGAAACGACGCAATTTGGTGTGCGCCCCTGCGGACAGGATTGGCGGCTTTCATGCCAAACACCCGCAGCTTGTCAAAACGCTCGGAAGTGCCGCACTGGCGATTGCACTGGCCAGGGTCTCTAACCGGATGCGCAGGTAAATAGATTCATTCTTACAAACAATCGAGGAAAACTCATGAACGAAAACATGCCGGATTTTTCGAATGTGCAAAGCGGTTCCAGTTCGACGGCGACGAAGATTTACGAAGTGGTTTCCGGCGACAGTCTTTCGAAGGTCGCCAAGCGCGAGTATGGCAATGCCAACGAGTGGAAGCGAATCTACGAGGCTAACCAGGATGTCCTCAAAGACCCGAACAAGATCTATCCCGGCCAAAAGCTCAGGATCCCGCCGCTTTAGCGTCCCGCCGCTTTAGCGCGCGGACTACTTTCAACTCGAAAAATGGAAAGATTTCCAATGCACAAAAAATACATTTTTGCTACACTCGCCGCGCTTATCCTCACGTTGAATGCCTGCGGCAAGAAGGAAGAAGCACCGAAACCCCAATCGGCCCCAGCGCCGACAACAGCTCCCGTAACGGTTCCACCACCTGCGTTTGCCGGGGTCATGGTTGCTACGATTAGCTTGGGCAACGCAATTGGTACCAGCAAGAAGGTTACACAGGCCTCCGACAGCTTTGGCAAGAAAGATACGATCTACGCTTCTGTCGATACGACCGGCGCCGGTACCGCGACGCTCAAGGCGAAGTGGACGTACCGCAAGGGCGGTCAGGAGAGCCTCGTGAAGGAAGACAGGCAGACGATCACGCCGACGGGTCCAGCCACCAGCGAATTCCACATCAGCAAGCCGGACGGATGGCCGGCTGGCGATTACCAAGTGGAGATCTTCGTGGACGACAAGCCGGCCCAGGGCAAGACCTTTACCGTAAAGTAGCGGCCCTTGGAAAAAACATGGCGAGCCTGGCTTCTTTGAGTGTTCGGATGGGGTGTCTGACCCGAATGGCACTTGCATAAGCACTTTGGTCGCCATACTTGACCGCAAACTTATTGCGAGCGCCAGTCTAACTTTTGTCGCCCCGGCGAGGCCGGGGAGACAGTAAATACCATCGTCGCAATGCATCTGGTACCGCTTACTTGCTTAAGTAAGTGCCATTCGATGCTGCCCCCTTTTGTTTGGCCCCTTTTGTTCGCTTTTGTTCGTTCTAAAATTTGAAACCGCCTGTTTGCGCTCCTGAAACCCCGTTTTCCGATTCCGTATAAAATGGCGCGCCCATTCTGAATATCTTGTACAGAGGGTGAGAGGTGCCGGGGTGAGATGCGCTCATCGTCGTCCCGGTGTTGATAAAGTAGCCAACCAACAACCAAGGAAGAAACCCCCATGCTTAAGAAATTCGTTCTGGGACTGATGATTCTCGGATTTGTCAGCGCAGCGTCTGCGGCGGACGTATTCACCGGCACATGGAAATTGAATGTCGCGAAGTCGAAATACTCACCCGGCCCCGCACCGAAGGCGGTCACCGTTGCAATCGCCGAGAAGGGTGCCGATCTTGCAATCATCGCAACCGGCACCGATGGCGCGGACAAACCCATCTCAATGAAGTACACCTTTCCGATGAAGGGCGGCCCGATTGTCTACACGGAAGGTGCTCCTGCGTCCGGCGCCACTGTGCTCATCAAGAGACCGAACGCGAATACGATCGAAGGTACGTCCACCCTGAATGGCAAGGAAACCGGCACGACCAGCACGGTTCTCGCGTCGGACGGCAAGGCCTTCAGCCAGACGATGAAGGGCACGACTGCCGATGGCAAGCCCGTCAACAACACCCTGGTTTACGAGAAGCAGTAACGCGAAGCAGAAATTGCAAACGATGGGGCCGGCACCGGAGTGCCGGCCCTTTTGTTTTGTGCGCTGCGTCCCTGTTTGGGGATCAATCGGGCCGTGTAATCCAAAAATGGTGTCTGACCCGAATGGCACTTACTTAAGCCGAAAACTAACGCCGGACGAGACCAGTAACCCGGAAGTAGCGCAGCGCATTCCGGGGTGGCTTCCGCAATTTGCGCAAATTTCCCGGAATCCGCTACGCTTCTTCCGGGCTACAGTTGGCTTAAGTAAGTGCCATTCGGGGCAGACACCATTCAAGTAGCGCCACACCAGTTCCCCAGCACACTGACTCGCAGATCACCATTCGGCGCGCCTTCCCAGCCACTTCGCCCTGTAATCCGCGCCAGTGCTTGAGTTTCGCGGTAATGGGCGATCAGTAAGTGGGGCACCATTTTTCAGTCCTCCAAGCAGAAATGCGAAGCTGGAACGTCAGGGTCAGACACTTTTATGAACAATCGCTGCTACATCGCATTGAAATAAATACCGCGCACCAGCATCGGCATTTTGATATTGCTGAACGTGCAGGGCAAACCGTCGGCCCATTCATGATCGGGGCCGGATTGAAGCTGGTAGTGAAGATGTGGTGTGACGGTATCACCGGAACTGCCGAGCTTGCCCAGCGGCTGCCCTTGTTCAACGCGATCGCCCACTTTTACCAGCACGGACTTCGCCTGAAAATGCGCCAGCATGCTGAACTCGCCGTTGCCATGATCAATCACCACATGATTGCCGGGATCGCCGCCGTTGGCATATTCGGGGGCATAGAATTTCGGGTCGCTGTTCTCCGGGTCGGGCTGGTCCGGGCGGTCCGCGCGTGCGCGAACCACCACGCCGGCGGCGGGAGCGATCAGCGTCCGGCCCCAGCCGGCATAGTCTTCACTTTTCGTGCCGTCGCCGGAATCATAAATGCCGTAGCGCGCATTGAGCCCGACGCCGTCGGTGGCGAACTGACCGCTGCGATTGCGGTGGCCGCCGTTGGTGACGCCAGCATTGGTAATGATGCCGCGGCCTTTGAACGGATAAATCAGCGCGGTTTTCATTTGATAGATTTCAACCGGCAATGTGATCTCCGCGGACACAGGGTTGTCCTCGCCGGCGAGCGTGAGCGCCACGCGCATCGAGTCAACTCTTGCCGCCGCTGCTTCCGTGCTGCGAATGCGGATTCCCTGCGGCCAGAAGATCGGCGCGGGTGCAGGACGGCCATCGGCCAACCTGGGAGAAAACGGCGGGACGATGGTCAGCGCCTTAATGCCCTCCGCGTCATAGCGAGTGCCGCGAACGAGACGATTGGCGGCAAACAGCTCGATCGTCGCCGCTTGCACTTTCAGGTCGCGCTTCGTATTCGTTTCCACCAGCAGCCAGAGGGTCCAGCTTTCGGTGCGTTCATTGCCGGCATCGCGGGTCTTGAAGACACGTGTGGGCAGGGGTAGCAGGCGGACATCGCTCCCGGCAGCCAATCGGGTATCAGGGTTTGCACCGAAGGCGCTGCGAGGCAAATGTGCGGCGACCAGCAACGAACCCGCAGACGTCAACAGTTGGCGCCGCGACAAGCGAAGGTTGGTATTCAATGCTGCCTCCAGGGAATGAGTTCGAGCATTCTCATTTGTAAGCGCCGGCGAATAAAGTTGCGGTCGACGGAATGCAGAAGCGCGGTAACGAATTGCGTCATGCCATGGCATGGCACGGCGTGTCGCGAATTGTGCGAGCCGGTGACATGCGATGCTATCTTGCAAACGCTGCCCCTAAGGTTCCCGGTGGCCATCCAGATTGCCTGGCCGGATCCTTCCGTTGGGGCCGATACTCTAGCAGGGGCGCGGCGTTCCGGGCATTTTGGCCTGGAAGGCGCGCTAATTGGCGATCTATGTTTATGGAAACTTCTATTGATTCGGCGATTAAACATGTTCAATTAAAAAAGATGTCCTTCCCCCGCGAAGGCGGGGGGCCAAGTTGGCATTGGGTGAATGTGTGAACTTGGGTCCCCGCCTTCGCGGGGAAAAGTCAGACCTTTAACATGTTTAATCGCCCGATCAATAATAACCCTGTCATTCCCGCGAAAGCGGGAATCCATTTTTTCGTAAGACATTAATGTGCGTAGAAAATTGGATCCCCGCTTTGACCGAAGGGAATCCCGCGGGACGCGAGGATGACAAATAATTGAGGTTTCTAGAAGTTCCCTTTTATGGTGTCTGACCCTCATATGCGACTCATATGCGAAATTTAAGGAACTTGCCCAAACCGCCAAGCGTGATTGCCCGCTGTCGAAGGCGTTGGCAAGCGTGCCGGAGATCACCCTGGAGGCCACCCTTCGCGTCGTCACCGGGCCGCAACCCGCTTGATTCACGGATACACAAATGAAATAAATGGGCCGGGCTCGCATTCCTTTTGAGATCTAGACTCTCAAGATTAAATGCGACCTCGCCCCAATGGCACTACTTTAAGCGGTAGGCGGCCATATTCCATCTCCAATCGCTCGTTATCCCAGCGCAGGCTGGGATCCAGTCCGGCGTATTCATCAGATTTTGGAATGGGCTGGGTCCCAGCCTGCGCTGGGACGACGATCTTCTTTTTCCTTAAGGTAGTGCCATGGGGGACTGGATGCTTATGTTCGTTAGCGCACCGCCGCAAGCCGGATTGCGGACTAGCCTGAAAGGCAATGACGGGCGAAATCTTTTTCACTTTCTAATTTCGTCGACGGACGATGGCCGATCTGAGGCTGCCCCGATCGACTGAAGGACTGCATATGCGCTATAGACTGATTGCACTTTGGATGATGCTGTTTTCCCTGACACCGGCTGTTGCCCAGGTGAGCATCAATTTTTCCACGCCCGGTGTAAACATCGGCATCAACCTGCCGGTATATCCACAACTGCAGCGGATTCCGGGTTACCCGGTCTACTACGCGCCCAGCGTGAGTTCGAATTACTTCTTTTTCGATGGCCTGTACTGGGTCTATGACGGCGACAACTGGTATGAGAGTTCCTGGTACAACGGGCCGTGGATAGCCGTGGACCCGGTATATGTGCCGGTGTATCTGCTGAGAGTCCCGGTGCGCTACTACCGGCGCGCACCCGTTTACTTCCGCGGCTGGCGAGCGAATGACCCGCCACGCTGGGGTGATCACTGGGGTCCATCGTGGAATCAGCGTCGAAGCGGATGGGACCAATGGAACCGCAATGCGATGCCGGCACCCGCGCCACTGCCGACTTATCAACGGCAATATTCGGGGAACCGCTATCCGCAAGCCGCGCAGCAGGCCGTGCTGCAAACGCAGTCATACCGTTATCAGCCACGCGATACAGTGGCGCAGCAACAATATCAACATCAGCGGGCGCAGGCCCAAATTGCGCAACCAAGACAGACCGCGCCGCAATCGCAACCGCAGCGGCAAGCGCCTGCACAGCGGCAGCCGCAATCGCAGCAGCCGGCGCAGCAACCGGCGCAGCAGCAAGGGCAGCCGTTGCCGTCGCGCCAGGTAGGGTCGCAACCGTCAGAGCAACGTGGACAGGCGCCCGCCGCTCGCGAACAGCAGGCGCCAAAAGGCCAGCCACAACGGGCTGAACGCCCGCCACAGCAACAGCCTGCCCCGCAAGCGCAACAGCCGCAGCGCCCGCAGGCGCCGGAGCAAGCGCAACAAGGCAAAGAGCAAAGCAGGGATCAGGGCCGCGGCAAGGACAACAAGGAAAGCAAGGACAACAAGGACAACAAGGATAAGGACGACAAGGAACCTAAAGAAAAAGGCCGTGACCGCTAGCGCCAGTCCACGCTGCAAACGAAAGCCCCGCGACGCGGGGCTTTTTCATCAGGCCTTCGGAAAGGAAGTGAGTTTTGGCAAACGTTTGCAGTTTGAGCCGATGTTTTTGCCGTTTTCATTGACGAGTACCCAAGGCCAGCTCTTGAAATCAGCGGCGTCCTCGCCGCCGCATCTCGGAAAATTTCGCCTGATCAATTGTCGTGGTAGGCATCGCCTTGATTGCGACAATTGCCAAGCGTGTCTGCTGCGCCGCGCAGCTGGCGCTCGGAACCAGGTCCGCCACCGGTTGACCCCGATTGGTAATGATGATCCGTTCGCCCCGCTGAACCTGTTTGATGAGGTCGGGCAGTCTTTTCTTCGCCTCGCAAATTCCATATTCGCGCATGAATACTCCACATAGGATGCTTCAATATGGTCTAGGCTATCTACTAGACCAGATGCAAGCAAGAAAAAATTCTTTAGGCCAGGTTTTTCAACAATTTCCAGACCAAACAACAGATTTCAGCGCCACACAATTTCCGGGTCATTCAATATCGCATTTCATGTGCAATGTGATATTGAAATACCTGACCCCCCGCTTTTGGACGCCCCGCTTTTTGAAGAAGGCGAATGACGGTAATCGCAAAAACGAAAAAAAGCCCGATCGGCT
>JANNGY010000096.1:0-2875 GCA_031404095.1 Betaproteobacteria bacterium
AAAGACCCGAAAGAGATCAAGAATCTCGTCCAGTGGATTCTTGCGCAGCAAAAATAAGTCAGCGAGATCAACGGCAGACGCCTGGCGGAGGGATGCGCAGCAAAGGCGCGACCGTCAGGGCGCAATGCCGGATTCATGCAGGCTTGGCGCTGAAGTCAACCGTGGGGACAGCCAGTGGCTGTCCCTTTTTTTCGCCGGACTATTGCACAATAAGGACACTTGGCATCGCTGATTGGATTTCCATTTCATTGAGGCAATATTTACTGTCATTCCCGCGCAAGCGGGAATCCATTTTTTCGCCGCCAAACATGGATTCCCGCTTGCGCGGGAATGACAGCGATCATTGTCGTAATAGTCGAAAATTGGAATAACCGCCATATCGCGCATCGGCACATTGACCCATCCACGCAAGCCCGGGGCGGCAATCGTTGGTGTTTGATCCGTATCAAATCCTGCCGTCGTCGATCAACTAACCTGCAAATTCAGCAGCGTCCTGCAAACGAGCCGCGTGGCATGCAAGGCACGCAAAAGGGGGGTTTAGTGGAAGTCTTCAAGGCGGACGTAGCAATCATAGGCGCGGGCGGTGCCGGACTTCGTGCAGCGATTGCGGTGGCGGAAGCCGACCCGTCGCTGAAAGTTGCGCTGATCTCCAAGGTCTATCCGATGCGCAGCCATACCGTGGCCGCCGAGGGTGGCTCGGCAGGCGTGGTACAGGCGCACGATAGTCTTGAGCATCATTTCCACGATACCGTCGCCGGCGGCGACTGGCTGTGCGAGCAGGACGTGGTGGATTACTTTGTCGCCCATTTCGCCGAGGAAATGGTGCAACTGGAACATTGGGGCTGCCCGTGGAGCCGCAAACCCGACGGGCACATCAATGTGCGTGCGTTCGGCGGCATGAAAATCGAGCGCACCTGGTTTGCCGCCGACAAGACCGGCTTTCACATGCTCCACACCCTGTTCCAGACCTCGCTCAAGTATCCGTCGATCAAGCGCTTCGACGAACATTTTTGCGTCGAGCTGCTGGTCGAGGAAGGCCGCGTGCAGGGGGCGGTCACTATTGCGATTGCCTCCGGCGAATTCACGCTGGTCGAAGCCAAGTCGGTGATCATCGCCACCGGCGGCGCCGGCCGCGTGTTTCGCGAGAATACCAACGGCGGCATTGTCACCGGCGACGGCATGGCGCTGGCTTACCGCCACGGCGTGCCGCTGCGTGACATGGAATTCGTGCAATACCACCCGACCTGCATGCCCGGCACCGGCCTGCTGTTCACCGAGGCCTGCCGCGGTGAAGGTGGCTTCCTGCTCAACAAGGACGGCTATCGCTACCTGCAGGACTATGGTCTCGGGCCGGCGATGCCCAAGCCGGTGAACAAGGCGATGGAACTTGGTCCGCGCGACCGCCTGAGCCAGGCCTTCTGGTACGAGCAGCAGAAGGGCCGCACTATCGAAGGCATCCACGGCTCAGTGGTACATCTCGATTTACGCCACCTCGGCGAAAAGTACCTGCGCGAGCGCTTGCCGCAAATCTATGAACTGGCCGAAGAATTTCTCGGCGTCGATCCCGCCAGGGAACCGATCCCGGTGCGTCCCGCTGTGCATTACACGATGGGCGGCATCACCGTCGACGGCAACTGCGCCTCTCCCCTGCCCGGCCTTTACGCCGCCGGCGAATGTTCAAGTGTCGGCATCCACGGCGCCAACCGGCTCGGTTCCAATTCGCTCGCCGAGCTTTGTGTATTCGGCAAGGTCGCCGGCGAGGAAGCGGCAAAATTCTCCAAGGGGGCGGTGGCTGTCGACTCGGCAAAACTGCGCAAGCAGGCTGAGTTCGCGCAACAGCGCGCCAGGAACGTGGTGCACAAGCCAGGAGGCAAGGAACGCATCTCGGTCCTGCGTCGCGAAATGGCGGAAACCATGGAACGCGGTTGCGGCATCTTTCGCATGGGCGATGAGATGCAGCGCACCTGCGACAAGCTCGCGGAATTGCGCCAGCGATTCCTGAACGTGAACGTTGAAGACAAATCGCGCGTATTCAATACCGAATGGCTGCTGGCGATTGAACTTGGCTACCAGACGACCGCCGCGGGTCGCAGCCCGGCGGCCTGGCTTGCTATGCTCGGCGGAGAATTAATCCCGAAGAAGAATCGTTGCCACAACCAGGAGGGCTCTCATGCATCGTCTTGTCCGCACTGTCATCGTCGCCGGCCTTGTCGCCACCTTTTCAGCTGCAGCGTCAGCCGCCACCGCACCGGCGGATGCCATCAAGTACCGGAAGGCGGTTATGGGTGCCATGGCAGCCCACGTGAGCGCGTTTGTGCTGATCAATTTCGGCAAGGTCGAGCATCAGGAATACCTGAAGTCCCATGCGAACGCACTTGCCGATCTCGGCGCCCAGGGCAAGGTGTTGTTTCCGGCCGGGACTGATTCGGGGGACACCAATGCGCTGCCGCTGATCTGGAAGGAACAGGAGCAGGAGCAGTTCAACAAGCTGATCGCCCAGCTGGAGACGTCATCGGCCAAGCTGCGGGATGCCGTGGCGGCCAACGACAAACCCGGGGCAATGGCTGCTTTCAAGACGCTGGGCGAATCCTGCAAGGGTTGCCACGATCGCTATCAGAAACAGGACAAGTGATTGATGGCCCTGCAACCGGGGGCCCCTGCGGCGCCCGGCCAGGGCATGGCCGCTGGCTGGGAGTGCTTCTGCTGCTTGTGGTCGGTGTCGATGTGCACGCGGACCTGGCGGCGCAGATCGAGCGGGGCCGGTACCTGATCCATGCCGGCGGCTGCCTGACGTGCCACACGTCTGACCACCCGAATGCTATCCCCCTGGCGGGCGGGCGCGAACTACTGACGCCTTTCGGCTTCTCAAGTTGCG
>JANNGY010000097.1:0-11673 GCA_031404095.1 Betaproteobacteria bacterium
GATGGCGTGTACACGACGGACCCGCGTGTCGTGCCGGAAGCGCGCAAGCTGGAAAAAATTACCTTTGAGGAGATGTTTGAACTGGCCAGCCTGGGCTCAAAGGTGCTGCAGATCCGTTCGGTAGAATTTGCCGGCAAGTACAAGGTAAAGCTGCGCGTCCTGTCCTCGTTTACCGCTTACGATTCGACGGACACGGGCACGCTGATTACTTACGAGGAAGAAGACGACATGGAACAGCCCATCATCTCAGGTATTGCGTTCACACGCGACGAAGCTAAACTCACGGTTACCGGCGTTCCGGACCGACCGGGAATCGCCTACGCCATCCTCGGACCGATTGCGGAAGCCAACATCGATGTGGATGTGATAATCCAGAACACTTCGGTCGATGGCCTGACAGACTTTTCATTTACCGTGCATCGCAATGACTTCAATAAAGCGATGGCGCTGCTGAATGAAAAAGTGAAGCCGGCCATCAACGCCAAAGGCGTTACCGGCGACAACAAGAGCGCAAAGGTGTCAATTGTCGGCATTGGCATGCGCTCCCATGCCGGCATCGCGGCGAAAATGTTTGAGTGCCTGGCCCGGGAGAACGTCAACATCCAGATGATTTCCACCTCTGAGATCAAGACTTCCGTCGTGGTCGACGAGAAATACATGGAACTTGCCGTCCGCGCATTGCATCAGGCATTTGATCTCGATAAACTTCCGGCCTGAGCAATTCAGTTCCGCACAAGGCCGCGCCTCACCCGCGCGGCCTTGTCATTTTTTGGAGTCAGCCATGTATGGTTACAGAGCGGCAATGATTGCCGCATTCATGTGGGGAGCATCCGTGACCACAGGCGCCGTGGCACAGGATGATCCGTATCTTTGGCTGGAAGAGGTGAACGGCGACAAGGCCATTTCCTGGGTCAAGGGGCAGAACGCGAAGACCCAAACGGCGCTTGAGGGTTCACCGCAATTTACCGAGATTCGCGACAAGACACTTGAAGTACTGAATTCGCGCGCGCGCATTCCGGCAATCGTCAAGCGCGGTGCCTGGTACTACAATTTCTGGCAGGACGAGCGCAACGTTCGCGGCGTTTGGCGCCGCACCAGCCTGGAGGAGTATCGCAAATCGGAACCGAAGTGGGAACCGGTGCTGGATCTGGACGAACTGGCCCGCAATGAAAAGGAGAACTGGATCTGGAAGGGATCGAACTGCCTCTATCCAAAGTATGACCGTTGCCTCCTGAGCCTTTCGCGAGGCGGCGCGGACGCTGCCGTGATCCGCGAATTCGACGTGCTGTCGAAGTCGTTCGTCGCGGGCGGTTTCGAATTGAAAGAGGCCAAGGGAAGTGCGTCATGGATTGATCGAAACACGCTATTTGTCCAGACCGATTTCGGCCCCGGCTCACAGACCCGGTCCGGATACCCGCGGATCGTCAAGGAGTGGAAGCGCGGTACCTCGCTGGATAGTGCGAGCACGGTGTTCGAGGGCAAGGAAGCCGACATCAGCGTCGGCGCCTTTCAGACCGAGCAAAAGGGCTATGCCACGCGCCAGTTCGTGCGTCGCAACGTGACGTTTTTTTCCGCTGAACTGTTCCTTCGCGAAGGCGGCACACTGACGAAGCTGGAGATTCCGGCCGACGCACAGGTGAGCCACTCGCAGGACATGCTTTGGTTGCGCCTCAAGTCCGCCTGGGCGACAGGCGACAAGGCCTATGCGCAGGGATCGCTGATCACGATGAGCCTTGAACGATTCTTGAAAGGTGAGCGCGATTTCGATGTGCTGTTTGAGGCGGCCAGCCGCAAATCGCTGGCAGGGTGGGTGCTGACGAAGAGCAAGCTCATTCTGAATGAACTCGACAATGTCCAAAACAGCTTGTGGGAATACAGCCGCGTCAATGGCAAATGGATGCGGCAGAACAACATCAAACTGAGCGGCACGATGAGCATTGCCGCCGTGGACGCGGATGAATCGGACGACTATTTCGTCACCGGAACCGGTTACCTGACACCGTCGGCCCTGTGGCTGAGAACGGCCGGGACGAGTGGTACGGCGAATTCTCCACAAAAACTGAAATCATTGCCGGCGTTTTTTGACGCCGCACCATTCAAGGTAGAACAGTTTGAAACTGCATCAAAGGATGGCGAGCGAATTCCCTACTTCGTGGTGATGAACAAAAGCACCCGGCTCGACGGGCGCAATCCGACGTTGCTGTACGGCTATGGCGGCTTTGAGGTCTCGCAAGTTCCGGGCTACTCCGCCACGGTCGGCAATGCCTGGCTCAATAATGGGGGCGTCTATGTCGTGGCCAATATTCGCGGCGGCGGCGAATTTGGCCCGCGCTGGCATCAGGCCGGATTGAAGGCCAATCGCCAGAAGGTGTTTGATGATTTCATCGCGGTGGCCGAAGACTTGATCGCCAGAAAAATTACCGCACCGCGTCACCTGGCGACATACGGTGGCAGCAATGGCGGCCTGCTGGTTGCTGCGGTGGCGATCCAGCGCCCCGAGTTGTTTCGCGCCGTGGTGTGCGCCGTGCCGCTCCTGGACATGAAGCGTTATCACAAATTGCTGGCCGGCGCGTCGTGGGTGGCCGAGTACGGCAATCCGGATGATCCGAAGGAGTGGGAATATATTTCCAGATACTCGCCTTATCAGAACGTGAAGGCCGGCGTGAAGTATCCGAAGTTCATGTTTCTGACATCAACGCGTGATGATCGGGTACATCCGGGGCATGCACGCAAGATGGCTGCGCGGTTGCAGGAGAAAGGCCATGAGGTGATGTACTACGAAAATATCGAGGGCGGCCACCCGGCCTATGCCAACAACCAGCAACTCGCTTATCGCACGGCGCTGCACTATTCTTTCCTGCTCAGGGAACTGAAATAGGCGAATGTTTTTGACGGTAAGAGGGTGGAAACGGTACAATCCGCCCTTCGTTTGAATGTCCCGGAGACCTGGCCGAGTGGTCGAAGGCACTCCCCTGCTAAGGGAGCATGCGGTCAAAAACTGCATCGAGGGTTCGAATCCCTCGGTCTCCGCCAAATGAAATGTTCCGTTTTTGGTGAGATTTGTTCATGAAATCAGCGTGATAGTGGCAAGCTCCCAGCTGATGCGTTATAATTATTTTTGCTGCGCCCGTAGCTCAGTTGGATAGAGTACTTGGCTACGAACCAAGGGGTCGTGGGTTCGAATCCTGCCGGGCGCGCCAGTTTCAAAACGCCACCTTCTGGTGGCGTTTTCATTTTTGTCGCCCGGAGCGAGCCAACAGTTTGGCTCGCATCAGGATTCGAAAGGCGTCGGCGATGCGCGAAGCGCCGCTGCGCCCGGGTCGGGGAACGTGACCGAATCCTGCTGCGCGCGCCAGTTTTATCAAGGGCTTATCCAGAGACAGTCCCTTTTTTATTGGGCGACGGTAGGGATTAATGTAGGGACCGTCCCTACACCCACAACCTTCAATTGGCAGAGGCGATTTGTATAGGGCGAGGTGCTCTGCGGAGAAGCGCGCATGTCGCCTCACCATCTCCGCACTTTGCCAATCCCCATTTCCTGCAACGCGTTCACCGGTGTGCCATTTTGGGCGTGCCAACCCGCCAAGTGTGCGGGATTTGCGAAAACAACGGGCAATTCAGCAGTTCTGTTTTGGAGTCTCACGGACTTTGGTACTGCAAAGATGTAAGAATTGCGGATGGCAAGGAAAGTGAACGCTTAGTATTCCATTAGACGGGATCAGCAACTGGGTGAGTATGGCAAGCGCTATAAGTGTTTGTTTTATATTAAAAAAGCGACCGCTTAAGCGCGAATGAGTCGATTAGGAGGGCTAATCGCCTCATTTTTTGATGCCTTTACGTTGAAAACACAAAATGATTCGAATACACTACTTAATCAAATCAAATTATGAGTCGATTAGTGGCCTCAACCTCCGCAAGCTGGATATGGCAGTCCTCTGCCTGGCCACCCGTCAGTTTCCATGAGGGTACGGTTGGCCCAGTCCTTAGTCGAGCGCGCAGCGAACTGGGAAAATTGCTCGGAAAAGCAGAAGCCGTCGGCGCAGCAGACATGTCGCTAACCGAGCGTGATATTTGGACACAAGACGCCCTTGCCACATCAGCAATCGAGGGAGAAGTGCTAAATCTCGACGCCGTACGTTCCTCTGTCGCCCGCCGCTTAGGCATCGCTACCACGTTCTCTGCCGCAGTCCCGCGCAGTGTTGAAGGTCTTCTTGATGTTATGGAAGATGCCGCAAACAAATGGAATACCGAACTAACAAAGGATCGACTCTGTGCTTGGCACGCAGCGCTATTTCCGCCCGGAAAAATGACAATACGTCCGATCGATTCCGGAAAATTCCGGAGCTACAAAGAGCCAATGCAGATTGTGAGCGGCCCTATCGGTCATGAAAGAGTTCATTACGAAGCGCCGCCCTCATCGGAAGTACCAGCACAAATGAGCCAATTTATCGACTGGTTCAACAACTCACGAACCGACAATGCTATTGACGGGTTGGTGCGCGCGGCATTGGCGCATCTTTGGTTTGAGTCTATTCACCCTTTCGAGGATGGCAATGGGCGCATTGGACGCGCAATCATGGACATGGCAATGTCTCAAGATATTGGCCGAGCTTTCAGATTGCATGGACTTTCCGTCGAACTGCGGCGGCAACAAGCAAATTACTACGATTCACTCAATCGTGTGCAACGTGTTGAAGACGAACCAACGGCCTGGGTCGTTTGGCTGATAGACACTTTCCGCATTTCCTGCCAAGCATCCGCCAGTCTCGTAGACGAGTCCCTCGACCGAGCGCGGTTCTGGTCAAGACACAAAAGCGTTGATCTCAATGAGCGCCAGCGCAAGGTACTAAATCAAATGCTGGAGGCTGGTCCGGGACGTTTTATCGGTGGCATGACACCACGAAAGCTTCAATCGATAGCAAAGGCAGCAGGTGCGACTGCCACACGTGATCTCACGGAACTCGTCGAAAAAGGCCTCATGGTGAGGCGCGGTTCGGGGCGATCAACGCACTATGGACTCGCGCTTGACGGTTGGGATTGGCAGCCAGAAACTGTGAAAGTAGCAACAGAAACACACCAATAGAATTTGGTGCGATTATTTGACTAGTCGACTTCCCGCAATTTCAGGATTTCGAACATCATGATGGCCGACATGATGGCCTTAATACTTGTTTTTTTGGCGCCCTCGACACGAATCGAACGTGTGACCCTCCCCTTAGGAGGGGGATGCTCTATCCACTGAGCTACGAGGGCGTGTGCCTGATACGCGGAACGCGTGGATTTTACGCGTAAAATTCCGCCATGCCTAACTGAGTGCGCAGCGACGACACGGTTCGGAAAATGCGTCGCCTCGGCTGCCCACACTGTTCTTCCAATGTGCAATGTTCGCCAATGATGGTTTCAGGCGTGCGGTCATCGGCGATTTTGCCGGCCCGGTCGCAAATCAGCCCCGTTCGGTTGGCATCTTTCGCTGGTATGAAGGCTTGCCCGCCGGCAATCGGGCGGGTTTTGCCATCGCACGGCGCCTTCGATTTGCCCATTCATTGTTCACGATTCAGCGCCGGTTACCGGCAAGAATGTTTTCCAGGTCGCCATACCGGCGGTGCAAGTTTCGAATAAAAAGACTGTCATGCCCATCCTGCAACTGAAAAACATTTCCCTCGCCTTTGGTGACGTCGCATTGCTCGACCATGTCGAATTTACGATTGAACCCGGTGAGCGCATTGCGCTCATCGGCCGCAACGGGGCCGGCAAATCCAGCCTCCTGAAGATTCTTGCCGGCGAAGCGGCGGCGGACGACGGCGTCATTTCCAAATCGCCTGGCCTCAACGTTGCGCTGGTATTGCAGGAGCCTGACTTCGATGAATCGCTGACCGTGTTCGACGCGGTGGCCAGTGGATTGGGCGAAGTGTCGCGCGACCTGATCGCGTACCACGAGGCCGCTCACCGGGCCACGGAAGGCGATGAGGAAGCGCTTCACCAGATGGCCGACATGCAGACGCGGCTTGAGTCGAACAACGGCTGGCAACTCAACAATCGTGTGTCTCAGGCACTGTCGCGACTTGGCATGGATGAGGACACGCTGATCAGCGCACTGTCGGGCGGGATGAAAAAGCGCGTCGCGCTGGCGCGCGCACTGGTCGCGAATGCGGACTTGCTGTTGCTCGACGAACCCACCAACCACCTCGATATCGAGGGCATTGCGTGGCTGGAGGAGGCCGTGAAATCCTATTCGGGTGCGGTGCTGGTGATCAGCCACGATCGCCGCTTCCTTGACAACATCGCCTCGCGAATTGTGGAACTCGATCGAGGGCAGATCGTCAGTTATCCCGGTTCCTTTGCGGAGTATCAGCGCCGCAAGGCTGAGGCATTGAATGCGGAAGCGCTGGAGACAGCGCGTTTTGACAAGTTGCTGAAAGAGGAGGAAGTGTGGATCCGCAAGGGCGTCGAGGCGCGGCGCACCCGCAACGAAGGGCGGGTACGGCGGCTGGAGCAATTGCGCCGCGAAAGGGCGGCGCGGCGCGAGCGGGTGGGAAAGGTCAATTTCTCGCTCGACGCGGGCGAACGCTCCGGCAAGCGAGTGGCGGACCTGGATGGTGTCAGCAAGTCCTTTGGCGACAAGGTGGTGATCCGGAATTTCACCGGCGTGGTGCAGCGCGGTGATCGCATCGGCCTGATCGGGCCAAACGGTGCCGGCAAATCGACGTTACTGAAGATCATCCTCGGCGGACTGGAACCGGACAGCGGCACCGTCAAGCGCGGCACGCAACTGGAGATTGCCTACTTCGACCAGTTTCGGGAGGCGCTCGACGATGAAGCGATGCTCGCCGATGTCATCAGTCCCGGCTCCGAATTTGTAGAAGTGGGTGGCTCGCGCAAACACATCATCAGCTACCTGGGTGACTTTCTGTTTCCGCCACAACGCGCTCGTGCCAAGGTCAAATCGCTCTCGGGCGGCGAGCGTAACCGGCTATTGCTGGCGCGTTTATTCGCCAAAACAGCCAACCTGCTGGTGCTCGATGAGCCCACCAACGACCTTGATATTGAGACGCTGGAGTTGCTGGAAAATCTGCTGCAGGATTTCCCCGGGACCATTCTGCTGGTAAGCCACGACCGCACCTTCCTGAACAATGTCGCCACACAGGTATTCGCGTTCGAGGGAAACGGACTGGTACGCGAGTACGCGGGCGGATATGACGACTGGCTGATGCAGCGTGCGACGGCCGAAAATCGTACGGACGAGAAACCAAAAGAGGCCGATGCCGGCGGCGCACGTGCCAGCGCCCGCAAAGCAAGGCTCAGTTTCAATGAGGGACGTGAGCTGGAATCACTCCCTGGAAAGATCGCCGTGCTGGAGCAGGAGCAAGGCGATGTTCAGCGCCGCTTGGCCGATCCGTCGCTGTATGCTTCGGCGCCGCAGGAAGTGCAGTCGTTGCTGGCGCGGCAAGAGGCGGTGGCCATTGAACTGGATGCGGCAATGAGCCGCTGGGAATCACTCGAGTTGAAAAAAACGGGTGGTTAGTTTTGCGAGTTGAATTTTAAACTCAAGCACTGGCGCGGCGCTTGAGCCACTTTCGCCCTGTGATGTCCGCCAATGCTGGAGTTTCGCAAAAAATGCGTGGCCTCTCTTGCCTTTAAATCCAGCGCGAGGCGGAGACCCGCACGTTCATTGATTTGAGAATCCGGCCGAGGCCTTCCGCAAAGTGAGGGGCGAGGGCGGCGCCATCCGGCCTTTATAATCCTTACGGTGTGGCTGGCACAGGTAATACGGCAGTCAACGACGCACCAAACCCCTTCGGGTCATCGATATCAGAGGTTACGAATGCATGCTCATTTCCAGGGAAATCCGGACCTGCTGCCCGCCCAGTTGGAGGCTTTCATGCAGCAACATATCTACCCGAACGAACGGCGCTACCACGCGGAATTGAACGCGTTGCCGAACCGCTTCGCAACCGTGCCCTTGATGGAGCAATTGAAGGACCGAGCCCGCGAAGCTGGATTGTGGAACCTGTTCGTGCCGGCATCCCACGGCGGCCTGACAAATGCCCAATATGCGCCGCTCGCCGAGATTATGGGCAGGGTGCTGTGGAGCCCGGAAGTGTTCAACTGTAATGCCCCGGATACCGGCAACATGGAAGTCTTCATGAAGTACGGAACCGAAGCGCAGCAGGAACGCTGGTTGAAGCCGTTGCTGAACGGTGAAATTCGATCTTCGTACGCCATGACTGAGCCGGATGTTGCCTCAAGTGATGCCACCAATGTGCAGACCTCGATTCAGCGGGACGGCAATGAATACGTGATCAATGGCCGCAAGTGGTTCATTTCCAACGCGATGTACGAGCGCACAAAAATTTACATCGTGATGGGCAAGTCGGACCCGGCCAACCCCGACATACATTTGCAGCAGAGCCAGATTCTTGTGCCGAGAGACACGCCCGGCGTGACGGTGGTGCGGCCGCTGACCACTTTAGGCTACGACGACGCGCCGCTCGGCCATGCCGAGTTGCGGCTGGAAAATGTCCGCGTCCCGGTGGAAAACATCCTGCTTGGCGAAGGTCGCGGATTTGAAATCGCGCAGGGACGGCTTGGCCCCGGACGCGTCCACCATTGCATGCGGCTCATCGGCTGTGCGCAGCGCGCGCTGGAGTACGCTTGCAAGCGCGCAGTGTCCCGCACAACATTTGGCAAGAAACTCGCCGAGCATCAATCGATTCGCGAGGATGTCGCAAAGTGCTTCAGCGAGATCGAACAGGCTCGCCTGCTGACGATGAAGACCGCGCAAAGGATGGATGAAGTGGGCCCGAAGGATGCGCGCGACCTGATTGCGGCGACCAAAATCACTGTACCGCGGATGGCACAGGAGGTAATCGACCGCTGCATGCAGATTCATGGCGCCGGCGGCCTTACCGGCGACTATTTCATGGCGGAAGCATTCAGCTATGCACGCTGGTGCCGACAAGCCGATGGTCCGGACCAGGTGCACATGATGGCGTTGGGGAAACAGATCATCCGGCGCTATGCGGAATCTGAGTCTCCTTGACCGAAATCGGTCGGTTTGTCATTCGGTGCCTCCGACAGATCACGGGAAGCCCCGTGTTGCGGAGGGCGGTCTTTTTGACCCGTTCTTGTCTCTCCGCGGAGGAAAGCAATAAAAAACCCATGTAATCAATTACATGGGTTCAAAAATTGGCGGAGAGGGAGGGATTCGAACCCTCGACACGGCAAAACCGTGTGCCGGATTTCGAGTCCGGTGCAATCGACCACTCTACCACCTCTCCGGTTTCGGTCGAAACGCAGGCGCGATTATAGCGGTTGATTGGGGAAAAATGGCGGCGCGAGCAAAAAACCGCTGCATCTTGGCCAACAAGCATCGGGCGCACGTCGCCCAAGTAGTCTTCCTGCACTGAAATCCAGACCCTGGATCACAGGAAAAGACTCAAGTATTCACAATGGTTTTTGACCTGCGGCGGTAGTATTCCGCCAAGCGGGAATTGCCTGAATCAACTGCCCTCCGCTCGGGCGCATAATTCGTATGAATTTGTTGCGGAACGAGATTTGTTCCAATCGGCCAATTTATTTCGGGCAACTTCTGAAGGATGCCACGTAAGTATATGATTTTCATAAAAGTTCTGTTATGATCGTTTTGCCCTTTGTGCCAATATCAGAAATTCGTGTCTTTCGTGGCAAATGAGTATTTGAAGTTCGTTTCTTTTTCGAACCATTAAAAGAAATTCAGGCATCGAAAATCATGCATATGTTGCGGAGTCTAGGGATTGGAATCTGTGCGGCGATTGTCGTGTGCACGACAAGTGCTTTTGCGCAGCTGCCCGCAACGGCAGAAAAATCGCCGCGACCAGCGTCTGCAAAGACGCAGGGGAAACCGGAGCCGCTTGAAATCAAACTGCGTCGAAACAAGATCGTGGTGGTTGAGGGAAAAGAGTCCGTGCAGAGCGCCGCGACGGCAAAACCTGGCGAGGTCCTCGAGGAAGTGGCGACCTATACCAATAATTCAGCATCACCACTCAAAAACCTTGTCGCAACGCTCCCGGTGCCCGCAAATACCGAATTGCTGTTGGACTCGGTCAAGCCGGGCGATGCCATGGCCAGCGTTGATGGCGCCAATTTTGCCAACATGCCGTTGAAGCGAAAAACCAGACTTGCCAATGGGC
Organism: Betaproteobacteria bacterium; assembly: GCA_031404095.1. Classification (GTDB taxonomy): domain Bacteria; phylum Pseudomonadota; class Gammaproteobacteria; order Burkholderiales; family Usitatibacteraceae; genus UKL13-2. The sequence goes on from JANNGY010000097.1 coordinate 10,170, forward strand.
TCGAAGGTGAAGAAACAGTTCCTGTGAGTGAATACCGGTACCTGCGGTGGAATCCCGTTGAACTTGCGGCAGAAAAATCATTGGTGTTCTCTGCAAGATTCAAAGTTGCGGACACCAGTGTGTTGACTGCGCCGCCGGCCAGCAAGTAGGCATGCAAGACATATAGGCGGCTGATCCATTTCAATAGCAGCCGCAGTTTGATCGAGCAGCATATAAAAGCGTATCAAGTAGTTGACCTTCGGAGAAATGAAATGAACCGGACAATTTCCATCCAATCACTGGCCACAGACGTGCGCGCGACGTTTGTCGCGATTTTGCTGCTTGCCGCGGGAATCTCCTCGGCATTGCACCCCGGCGCGGTTTCTGCGGCGATGGCGCCGGCGAATTCGGTCATAGGCAACCAGGCGTCGGCGACATACGTGGACAATACGGCGACAACGCGTACCTCGACGTCCAATACGGTGCAGACCACTGTTTCGGCAGTGAAGAGTTTCACCTTGACTGCTAATGGAGCGAGAAATGCCCCGCCCAATGCGCAGGTCTGTTACCCGCACACCGTATCCAATACCGGCAACGGCCAGGACACATATGCGTTGAATGCGGCAACCACCGGCGGGATGTTTGCGCACACGGGACTGGTCTACTATCTCGATGCAGACCAGAATGGCCAACCGGACTCCGGTGTTGCGGTTGTGAGTTCCGGTCCGATAAACGCCAACACTGTATTCAGTTTCGTTGTATGCGGCACGACCCCCGCAGTGGCCACGCTGGGGCAGCAGGGCTCGATAATCGTTTCGGTGACGGATACCAATTCACCGGCGCCGACAACGCTGGTCAATACCGATACAACGACCATCCAGCCTGCGTCGATCACCGTCAACAAGAAGCTATCCAGCGTACCGCCCCCGGGTTACACGCCGGTAACGGCGGGCACCAGTCCGAATGGCGGACCGCTGTATATCATCCTTGAATACACCAATAACGGCACGATCCAGGCTGATGGCCTTGTATTACGCGACGCGCTCCCGCCAGGAATGCTTTACGTTCCCGGATCAGGCCGCTGGAGCGGGAGCGGTGTCGCCGCGATGACTGATGCCGCCGGCGGTGACCCGGTCGGCATCGTTTACCAGGCGCCGACCACGCCGGTGAGCGGAAACGTTGACGCCACTATCACGACGGTCGCAGGATCGACGTCAGGAAACCTGTTTTTTCAGATAACAATTGCCGGCAGCCTCGCGCCGGCGCCGGCAAGCCAGGCATCCACCACGAATACCGGCGAATATCGTTACAGCTACCAATTCGGTGGCAACACATATTGTGTCAATGGTCTGAGTACCACGATCATTTTATTACCCAATGCAGGCGCAAGCTGCCCGATAACCACCGGCGCAACAAACACCGTCATTTATACGGTCCTGCAGACAGCAGCGGTTTCGGTCAATGGCTCAAATACCAACACCGGTCTCGCCGTTGGCGAACCGGTCACCGTTCCTTCAGCGGCGCC
>JANNGY010000098.1:0-6517 GCA_031404095.1 Betaproteobacteria bacterium
CTCGCGAAATCATGAAGGGCATTGTCTTCCCGCAATTGCTGGTGGTGCCGCTGATGGTATTGCTGATGTGGCTCGGACTGCGGCGCGGCGCCGCCCCGCTTGAGCGCCTGCGCGCCCAGGTCATGACCCGGGACGCCGACGACGTGCGTCCTCTGCAGGCGCCGGACGCGCCCGAGGAGGTTGCGCCGCTGATCAACGCTTTCAATGATTTGCTCGCCCGCGTCGAACATGAGGGCGCCGCACAGAAACGGTTCATTGCCAACGCAGCACACCAGTTGCGTACGCCACTGGCCGGCATCAAGATGCAAACTGAATTGGCGTTGCGAAGCACCGACCTCGATGAAAAGACCGGCGCGCTTAACAAGATTGCGGCCGGAACCGCGCGCACCTCGCACCTGATCAACCAGTTGCTGGTGCTGGCACGCACCGAGGGGGCCACGGCCGATTCATTGCCCTTCCTGCCGGTGGATTTTGTGGAGATCGCACGCGATGTGGTCGCCGCCGCATACCCGCTCGCCAGCGCCAAACAGATTGACCTCGGTTTCGATACGCCCGAGGAGCAGGTGATCATGCCGGGCCATGCCGATTTGCTGCGCGAACTGGTGAGCAACCTGGTGGATAACGCAATTCGTTATACGCCCGTGAGCGGCCATATCACGGTGCGGGTACTGCAAAACAGGACGCCGGTACTGGAAGTCGAAGACGACGGCATCGGCATCCCCGCAGCGGAGCGCGAACTGGTGTTCGAGCGTTTCTACCGCGTCATCGGCGGAAGCGAAGCGGGCTCCGGCATCGGCCTGGCAATTGTCCGGGAGATTGCCGCGCGGCACGGCGCAACCGTGTCGGTGACGGCGCCGCCGGGCGAAACCGGCAGCCTGTTCAGAGTGATTTTTCCGTCCGGCATTCGCAGCGATGACAGGGAAGCATAGGTGCTGGGCCGACGCGTTAAAGGGAACATCTGAAAATCTTGTCATTCCCACGAATGCGGGAATCCACTTTTTCATATGACATTTTGCCGTCAACTTGGATCCCCGCCTTCGCGGGGATGACAGACTCTTTGAGGTTTCGCGCCATTCCTCTGAGAGAAAGTCAAGCACCGGTGGGGTTCGCAGGCCGCTATTGGCTGTAGAGCCGCGCCAGTGCTAGAGATTGGCCGCGCAACACGCCGCAGCCTGAAGAAACTGCACCGGCAAATCTCGGCAAACGGGGCGAACCCGAAGCGGATCGTGATCGATGCGAAGGTCAGCGGACAGACGTGGTCGACGCAGATTCGAATGTCCTCGTGTCAACTCGATCGAACCCGCATGCGGTAGAAGGCGTCCTTGCCAGCGCCATGCACGACGAACCGGTAACTTGTCGTTGACCTTGGTTCATGAGACGCGGACAATTGCCCATACCAAATCCTGTTTGTGAAGGAGCAACATGGATTCGCGCATGGTGTATGTCAAGACCGACAAAGGTCACGAGGAAATCGAGAAGCGTACGTACCATCTCAACTTCAAGCATCGCACCGCGCTCATATTGGTGGACGGAGAAAGCGCCGCCAACGAGTTGCTCGACAAGATTCCCGGGGATGGATTGATGCTGCTTGACGAACTGCTCCGCGATGGATTCATCGCTGCGGCGCAGGGGGAGGCGTCGGCACCGGTAGAGCAGGAGCCTGGCCCGTCTCCCGCCGATGCCGGGGCCTTTGATCTCGACGCCGCGAAACGGGGCGCCGTCAAGGTCATCGAAGCGCTGATGGGTCCCGGTGGCGAGTCGCTGGCGGTGTCGATTGAACGCAGCAAGACACGTGCTGAATTTGCCCAGCACGCGCAGAAAACGAGGGACATCGTTTCGCAAATGTTCGGCGCGCGCAAGGCCGCCGAATTCTGGGCGAAGACAGGCCTGTAGCGGTTTGTTGAAATTCGAAGTAACCATTTTCGGCGTGCTCACCGTCTGGCACTCCTCGCTTTTTCAAAGGGAGGGCGGGAGGGATTTTCGGTCGTCGCAAAGCGGCAACGTTATTAAATCCCCCTCAATCCTTGCAGGACGCACGGCCCATTGCATTGGGCCGCCGTTCAGCAGGCGCACCGCATGCGGTGCGAAATCCCTGCTTCACCCCCTTTTTCAAAGGGGGAAGCGCAAGGTAACGCATATCGCGTTGATTGTTGCCGCTTTGCCGGTGCGATTTGCGAGGGTGGACAGGCCGAATGGTCAGGACTTTGCCCACGGCTGCATGGCAATCTGCACCAGTTCCGCGACCGAATTGACCTCCAGTTTTTCCATGATCTTTGCCCGGTGCGCTTCCACCGTCTTGACGCCGATCGACAGTTCTTCGGCAATGACCCGGTTGATCTTTCCGGCGACAACCCAGTGCATCACTTCGCGCTCACGCTGTGTGAGCAGGGCGAGGCGCGCCTGTTTCTCGTCCAGATTGCCGCGCGCACCCCGCAACAACTGATCGCGGAACAGGCAGTCCTGGGCCAGGGTGACCATCCGTTTGTAGTCGAACGGTTTCTCGATGAAATCGATCGCGCCATGCTTGACTGCGGCGACCGCCTTGGCGATGTCCGCCCGCGCGCTCAGGAAAATCACCGGCAGCGTAATGCCGTGCTCGATCAGATAGTGCTGGAGTTCCAGGCCGCTCATGCCCGGCATGTAGAGATCGACGATGAGGCAGCCCGGCGAACCGGCGTGATATGACTTGAGAAAGTGCTGCGCATTGGCGAACGTGGCGACCGCGATGCCGTTGCTATTCATCAGCCAGGCCAACAGCTCGCGGATGGACGCATCATCGTCCACCACGTAGACCGTCGGCGTCACGTCCCTTGGGTTCTGGTCAGCTTGCATGTGCAGTGTCTTTCAAGGCCAGCAGCCGGCGCACCTGCGCGAGCAGCTCCTGGGTCGAAAACGGCTTCACCTGGTACGCGTCCACGCCTGCCGCCTCTCCGCGCGCCAGGTCGGTCATCCCGCCGCGCGCGGTCAGCATCAGCACCTTGAGCCGCTGCTGCTGCGGATCCGCCCGCAAGATCCGGCATACGTCCAGGCCGCTCTTGCGCGGCAACATCAGGTCGAGCACGATCAGGTCCGGCTGAAAACTTTTTGCCGAGCGCAATGCCTCCTCGCCGTCGCCGGCGATTCGCGTCTCGTACCCGTCCTTGGCGAGAAGAAACTCGAGCGACAAGGCGATCGCGGGTTCATCGTCGGCAATCAGGATCCGGGCGCGCATCAGGCGGCGGCGACTGTCTTGACGGGTAGCGAAAAAGAGAACGTGGCGCCGTGCGCCTGCTCGCTTTCGACCCACAGGCGCCCGCCGAAGTGAACGATGATCTGACGGCAGATCGCCAGGCCCAATCCGGTGCCGGGCGGCTTCTCGGTCAGCGTGTCCCCCACCTGCCGGAATTTCTCGAAAATGGTTTCCTGGTCTTCGCGGGCGATACCGATACCGTTGTCGCGCACGTCCACCTGCACGGTTTCATCGCGCTGCGAAACGGTCACCTTCACCTGTCCCAGTCCGGCATCGCAGAATTTGATCGAATTCGACAGCAGATTGAGCATGACCTGCATCAGCCGGTCACGATCCGCGACCACCGGGGCAGGCGTCAAGGGGAGATTGATGTCCAACGTCACGTTTTTCATTTTGAACAGCTGGCTGGTGGTATTGGCGGCCTCGTCGACAATTTCGCGCACGTCGAGGGTCACATTCTGCCACTCCGCGGCGCCGGATTCGAGTTTGGCCAGGTCGAGCACCTGATTGATCAGTCGCGTGAGGCGCTCCGACTCCTTGACGAGGATGCCGAGAAACCGCGAGCGTTCTTCCACCGCCAGCTCCGGATTGTCGTGAAGGATTTCCGAGAAGGCGCGGATCGAGGTCAGCGGCGTGCGCAATTCATGGGTCACGGTGGAAATGAAATCATCCTTGAGGTGGTCGAGCTCGGTGAGGCGCTCGTTGGCGCTGCGCAATTCGCGCGTGGCCGCTTCCAGTTCGGACTGCTTCTCCTCGAGCTCCTGGCTGTAGGCGATGGCCTGCGATGCTTCGTCGATGATCGCCATCACTTCATCGACACCCATCGGCTCCTCCTCCACGACCGAAGACACCATGGCGCGCGCGGATGAGGCGCCGATGGCGCCGGCCAGCTGAATTTCGGTAAATCGAACCAGCCTGGCATCGGCATCGAGTTCATCCGCTGCCCGCACACCTCGGGAACGCGCGTAGCTGTCGAACAGGTCTGCCGCGCGGGCGGGGCCAAGGAAACGGCCCAGCAGCGTCTGCAGGGAAGATGCCGAGGCGGTACCGCGCCAGAAACCGGTGCGCTCCCCAGTCTGGCTCAGCACATCGACAAACAACGTCGCCTGGATGCGCTCGGCGGCGCTTTGGCGGCTCAGCAGCGACACCAGCACATACGCGCCGATGTTGGCGAGCATGCTCCAGATCATCGCGTGCGTGGTCTGGTCAAGACCTTTCAAGCCAAACAACTGCAGCGGCTTGAGCAACTCGATGCCGAACGGACCTTGCTCGATCAACGACAGCGAGGCCCATCCCGATTGGGCAAACGCCGGAATCATCAGGGTATACGCCCACACCAGGAAACCGAGGCTCAAGCCGGCTAGCGCACCGGCGCGTGTGCCGTTCCGCCAGTAAAGACCGCCGATCACGGCCGGCGCGAACTGCGCCACGGCGGCGAATGAAATGAGGCCGATGGACACCAGCGCATAGGCCTCGCCGGCGAGCAGGTAATAGAAATAACCGAGCATGAGAATGCTCACAATCGCCGCGCGGCGAATATCCAGCAGCAGGTTGCTCAGTTGCTCGTGCTGCATGAATCGTGCGCGCGTGAACCGCAGGAGGGGCGGCATGACGAGGTCGTTGCAGACCATGGTGGACAGCGCGATGGTCTCGACGATCACCATGCCGGTCGCGGCCGACAATCCACCGATGAACACCAGCAGCGCCAGCCACTCCTGTTGCTGTGACATCGGCAGCGTCAGTACAAACGTGTCCGCGTTGACGTTGCCATCCGGAAAATGCAGCAGGCCGCCGAACGCGATCGGCAGCACAAACAGGTTCATTGCCAGCATGTAAAGCGGAAACAGCCAGACCGCCTTGTTCAGGTGTTTTTCATCGACGTTCTCAACCACGGCAACCTGAAACTGGCGTGGCAGGAACAGGATTGCCAGCATCGACAGAATCATCAGCCAGATCCAGCTCATGTAATTGCCCGCCGCCCCGCCGAAAGGCGTGGCGAGCGCGGCCAGTTTCGGCTGCGCCATCGCCCTGCCGAAAATGTCCGCCGGACCGTCGTACATGGCGAAGGTAACGTAAACCCCCACCGCGAGGAAGGCGATCAGCTTGACCAGCGACTCGAAAGCGATGGCGGCAACCATGCCTTCGTGGCGCTCGGCCACATCGAGCTGCCGGGTACCGAAGGCGATCGTGAAGAACGCCAGGAATATGGCGATGTAAAACGCCGTGTCATTGAGAATGCCGCCGGTGCCGATCTTCTGCGGCATGACGATTTCCGGATACTGAAGCAGGATCAGGAAGCTCGTTGAAATCGCCTTCAGTTGCAGGGAAATATAGGGAAGTATCCCGACCACGGCAATCACGGTGACCAATCCGCCCAGCAGTGCGCTCTTGCCGTAGCGAGATGCAACGAAATCGGCCAGCGAAGTCAGGCGATTGATCTTGCTGATGCGAATGATCTTGCGCACCACAAACCACCACAGGATCATCATCAGTGTCGGCCCGATATAGATCGGCAGGAAACCGACCCCGTCGCTGGCGGCGCGCCCGACACTGCCATAAAAGGTCCACGCGGTTGCGTACACGCCGAGCGACAGCGCATAGATGTAAGGCGTCGAAATCAGCGATCGCCCCTGGTCGGCGCGCTTGTCCGCGTAGTAGGCAATTGCGAACAGAAAGCCGATATAGGCGAACGATGCGCAGACGATGACCCAGCCCGTCAGCATGCGGGGGTCCCCGTCGGACAGGGCGTTTCCGGCATGCGCGCAGTCACTGCTGTCGCTCGATTGCCAGGTACATCAGCAGGATCAGGGCCGCCCAGGCGAGGAAAAGATAGGCGAAAAGCACCGGGACACCGAACAGCGTCGCGCCGACGTTGAACAGCGCCAATATCGGAAAATTGAACAGCACCACGCCCAGCAAGAAAATACAGATCAGCCGCTGGCCACGGATACTTCGCTTGGAAGAGGAATCGATCAAGCTCACTCCTGTCGCAGAATTTATTCGCTATTTATTCCCGCGACCACGGGCTTGTCAACAACATTAGGGGTCGCGCAGAAATAACTTGCACTTTTAGCCGCTGGATTGGGATGCGATGCAAGGCGCGGATCGTGCCGCGTGGCGAGCCACACAAGCGATTCGCAACGCCGCAGCGCGCCCAAGACCAGCGGCTAAATGTGCAAGTTATTTCTGCGCGACCCCTAATGTTGTTGACAAGCCCGTGGTCGCGGGAATAAATAGCGAATAACTTCCGCGACTGGAGTGAGCTTGAGGGTGGCCTCTTCCATGCGA
>JANNGY010000099.1:0-2798 GCA_031404095.1 Betaproteobacteria bacterium
CTCGAATACACCTGGTTGCGCAGCCTGATGGGGCGCTATGTGGATTTCGATCAGGTCACGGCCGAAGCGCTCAGGCATGCCTGCCAGGTACTCGGTCTGGCATTCACGGCGCCTGCCTTGGCGCAATTGGTGCAGGCCTACCGGACCCTGCAGCCGTTCGACGATGCGCTTGCTACACTGCACGCCGTGAAAACGGACTACCCGCAACTCAAGCTGGCGATTCTTTCCAATGGGGCGCCGGAGATGCTCAATGCCGTGGTCGCGCACAATCACCTGGAATCGTTTTTCGACTTTGTATTGAGTGTCGACACGGTGAAAATTTTCAAGCCTGATCCGCGTGTCTATCAATTGGCCGTAGACCGCCTGGGCATTGCTGCCGGCCGCATCGGCTTTGTCTCCAGCAATGGCTGGGACGCGGCCGGCGCCAAGGCATTTGGATTCAAGGTGAACTGGGTAAATCGGGCCAACGCGCCGCGGGAGGAGCTGGGCGAAACGCCGGACCATGTGTTGCGGTCCCTGCACGAATTTCCGGGATTAATCTCCGCCTGAGGCACGGCTCAGGCAGCAGGCGAATCGGTTTCCGCCGCCGCACGCGCCTTCAGTGCTTTCTCGTATTCAAACAGCTCTTCCTCGTAGATATCCATGACGCAGGGAATACAGCCGGTGCCGCAACATTCATGCGGTTCCGGTTTGCGCGGCTCGATAAGCGGCAAGGGGAAGGCAGAGGGAGAAGGAAAGGGCGTACTCATCATTGGCTGACGTCAGCGTGTCAGGCACATTTTACGACAGCATGACAGGCCGTCCGCACCAGGAAAAAGCCCCGCATGTGCGGGGCTTTTTGCCGTCTTCGACACGCCGACTACTCTTCGACGAACGCCTCTTCGCGTTTCTTGCGGATCGCGGGCAGCATGATGATGATGAGCAGCAATAGCGAAATCGCCAGCAGCGTGGCCGACAAGGGCCGGGTGACGAAGGTCATCGGATCACCGCGCGACAGCAGCATCGCCCGCCGCAGGTTTTCCTCCATCATCGGGCCGAGGATGAATCCGAGCAGCAAGGGCGCGGGCTCGCATTCCAGCTTGACGAATACATAGCCGATCAGCCCGAACAGGGCCGTCATGATGACGTCGAATGGGCTGTTGTTCAGCGAATAGACGCCGATGCAGCAGAAGGTCAGGATGGCCGGATACAGCAGGCGGTAGGGGACCTTGAGCAATTTGATCCACATGCCGATCAGCGGCAGGTTGAGGATGACCAGCATCAGGTTGCCGATCCACATCGAGACGATCATTCCCCAGAACAGATTGGGCCGCTCAACCATCACCTGCGGACCGGGCTGGATACCCTGGATGATCATGGCGCCGACCATCAGTGCCATCACCGGATTCGGCGGGATGCCCAGTGTGAGCAGCGGAATGAAGGAAGTCTGCGCCGCGGCATTGTTGGCCGATTCCGGGGCGGCCACGCCGCGGATATCGCCCTTGCCGAATTTGGACGGGTCCTTGGCCATCTTCTTTTCCAGCGTGTATGCCGAGAACGCGCCCAGCACCGCGCCGCCACCCGGCAGGATGCCCAGCAATGATCCCAGCGCCGTGCCACGCAATACGGCCGGATATGCGTCCTTGAAGTCTTTCTTGCTCGGCCAGAGGGAGGTGACCTTGTTGGTAAATACTTCGCGCGCTTCGCCTTGCTCGAGATTCTTGATGATCTCGGCAAATCCGAACACGCCCATGGCGATGGCGACGAAGCCGATGCCATCGGAGAGTTCCGGGATGCCGAAGCTGAACCGTGCCATGCCGGAATTGACGTCGGTGCCGACCAACCCAAGCAGCAGGCCCAGCAGGATCATGCCGATTGCCTTGATGACCGAACCGTGCGCCAGCACGACGGCCGCGATCAGGCCCAGGACCATCAGGGAAAAGTATTCCGCGGGCCCGAACTTGAAGGCGATTTGCGCCAGTGGTGGCGCGGCAACCGCCAGCAGGACTGTCGCCACGGTACCGGCAAAGAACGAGGAAAGCGCCGCTGTCGTCAGCGCCACACCGGCGCGGCCCTGGCGAGCCATCTGGTAGCCATCGAGTGCCGTCACCACCGACGAGGATTCCCCGGGAAGATTGACCAGGATCGCGGTGGTGGAACCGCCATATTGCGCCCCGTAGTAAATCCCGGCCAGCATGATCAGCGAGGACTCGGGCGGCAGCGTGAACGTCGCCGGCAGCAACATGGCAATGGTGGCGATCGGCCCGATACCGGGCAGCACGCCGATCAGCGTGCCGAGCAGGCAGCCGATGAAGCAGTACAGCAGGTTGTTCAGCGTCATGGCGACGCCGAAACCAAGCGCCAGATTCGTGAGTAGTTCTTGCATGGCGCGCCCCTAACCGTCGATGAATGCGGGCCAGACCGGGAACGGCAGTTTCAGGCCGTACACGAACACCGCGACCGAGAACACCGCCAGGATCACGGCAGCAATGATTGATTCCTTGAGTTTGAATTCGTTGCCGCCGAAGGCCGAAATGATCACCAGCGCGACAATCGACAGCGCCAGTCCGGCAAGCTTGGCGATGATCCCGAACAGCACGACGGCCCCGAGGATCCAGAACAGCGGCTTCCAGGCGAACTTGCTGACCGGCGGTCCTTCGGTCGCAAATGATTCAACGACGATGGCAATGCCGAGCAGCGCCATGATGATGCCGAGGACGAACGGAAAGTACCCCGGGCCCATCCGGCTGCCGGTTCCCATCGGGTACTCGTAGTATTTGACTATGAACGCAAACGCAACGCCAATCGCCGTAAACATG
>JANNGY010000100.1:0-9596 GCA_031404095.1 Betaproteobacteria bacterium
CGGCCAGTGCCACGCCGCTGGCATCGATGCTGTTGATCGCTTTGTCGTTTTCACCCAAGCCGAACGCAGCGTGAAAATCCTCCGCCATCGGGCCGACGTGGCGGGCACCGGAGGTTTCGGTTCGGTAGCGCCATTGCGTCACGGGCATGCCTGCGACGCGCTTGAGTACGTCCACCACGTCCATCGCGGCGAAGTCTTGTTTAGATTCACGCGAACTGGTGCAGGTCCAACCACTGCCGCCGGCGGCGATGTTGCAGCCGGTAGTAAGAGCCACGTTGGTTCGAAACTGCACGCCGCCGGTGGCGCGCGCCATGAAAGCATTGCCGGTATTGCACGCAAAATCGGTGGCATTGTTATCTGCCCAGGTAAAGCACCCGAAAGAGTTTGCCTTTGCCTGCTGGCCGGCGGCAAAGCTATAGAAGCCAAGCGCGGTGTTGTTCATGCCGCCGGCCACCGTCGCATTGTCGCCGCTCGCCGTGTTGAAAATGCCGCCGGCCACGGTTGATGAGGTGGCGATTGCATTGTTGAAATAACCGCCGCCCACGGTCGCCGTGCTTCCACTGGCGATGTTGCCGCTGCCGCCGCCCACATTTGACGCCGGACCGCTGGCAGTGTTACCGGTGCCACCGGCCACGGCGGCATCGTCACTGCTCGCCGTGTTGTTGCGACCTCCCCCCAACGCCTGATAGCTGCCGATGACCGCGTTGTTATTCACGCCGCCCGAAACCGAAGCGGCAAAACCGCCGGCATCATTTTGTGTGCCGCCACTCACGGTTGCATTGTTGCCGGCTGCGGTGTTCAGATAGCCGCCTGATATCGTGGCGCGAACACCCGACGCACTGTTTTCCTCGCCACCCGATACAGCGGAGCGCACTCCCGAAGCCACGTTCAAAAAACCCCCTGAAACGACGGAGCGATCACCTGATGCCGTATTACCGCCTCCTCCGCCCACAGTGGCAAAGAAACTGGTTGCGAGGTTTGGAGAGCCGGACTGTCCTCCGCCGGAAACGGTTGCACCGACGATACCTGTACCACCCGCAAGGTTGAATACCGATCCAAGCGTGAGGTTCGGGCTCGTGGCCGTGAATTCGAAACGCGCCACGCGATTGCCATTGGCAATGACTACCAGAGGCACAGCATTGGTGCTGCCGAGGACCGCACTCGCACCAAAGCTATTGCCGCCGAACTTGAAATAGTTTTGCTTTAATTCATTGGACTCCGTATTGAGTACGATCGTTCCCGACGTGGTGATGTTGCCGCCGGGCGTAACGACGGCGCCCACCAGCGTCGCTAGTCCGCCGTCGGCCGTAATGCTGGTGACGGTTCCACCCGAATTGGTGTCGACATCGGATCCGCACGTCCACGCGGCACCATTCGATTTCGGAATTGTGCCAAACGGGCAGATTGTGGTCGGCAGCAATTGTGACGTGGCCAAACCAATCGTTCCAGTACTGGTAATTGGCCCACCAGTGAGGCCCGCACCTGTTGCAATGTTGGTGACACCGGCTGCTGCCGCTGCGCCAGTGCCAAGTTGCCCGTTACTGTCGATCACTACCGGCAGCGCATCGTTAACCGCGGGTGTCACCCCGCGGATGCCGGCGATGAACGTGCGCGTCTGGTTGTTGCCGATTCGCGTCGTGCCGTCATCGGCGGCAACGCCTACGTTGTGGATGGCGATGTTGTTGTTGCCGGTGGTGAGGTTACTGCCTGCGTAAGATCCGATGGCGGTGTTGTTGCTACCGGTCGTGATGCCGAGCGCATAGGTGCCGGTGGCGGTGTTGTTGCTGCCGGTCGTGTTGACCTGAAGTGCCGTATGGCCGCTGGCGGTGTTGCGGATGCCGGTTGTGTTTGAGAAAAGCGCGTTCAGGCCGCTGGCGGTGTTGTCGCCGCCGGTCGTGTTGGCGCGGAGCGCGTTCACGCCGCTGGCGGTATTGCTGTTGCCGATGGTGTTGGTCTGAAGCGCCCCGGTGCCGCTGGCGGTATTGCTGAGGCCCGTCGTGTTGGCGCCGAGGGCGAAGTGGCCGCTGGCGGTGTTGAAGTTGCCCGTCGTGTTGGCGGCGAGCGCGTTCCGCCCGATCGCGGTATTGCTGTCGCCGGTGGTGTTGCTGGCGAGCACACTCACGCCGCTGCCGGTATTACTGGTGCCGGTCATGGTGAAGTTGCCCGCGCTCACGCCGACAAAGGTATTTCTGGTGCCAAAGTCGTGAATGAACTGCGTGCCCGATTTCAGGATGTTTCCCGCGCTCGCGGTGGAATTCACCATCGTCAAATTGCCGGTGATGTCGTTGGGGCCGGCGGGACCTTGTGGGCCGCTAGGGCCGATCGGCCCGACCAGGCCCTGAATGCCTTGCGTACCTTGTGGGCCAGCTGGACCGGCGGGGAACGCGGCAAGCGTGCCAAGTTGCCCACTGGAATGGATCACCACGGGCAGCAGCGAGTCACCGGCGATGCCCGGCGTCACATCGCGCACCCCGGCCATGAATGCGCGCGTCTGGTTTATGTAGCCCAGGCGGATTGTATTGAAATCCATCGGGTCACCCGGATTGCCGATGGCGATGTTGTTGCTGCCAACGCTGAAATTGCCGCCGGCATTCGAGCCGAGCGCGATGTTGTTGCTGCCGCTCGTATTCGAAAGCAGCGCGCTGATGCCGACGGCGGTATTGGAATTGCCGGTCGTATTGTTTGTGAGCGCACCGGCCCCGCTCGCGGTGTTATTGATGCCGGTGTTGCCGTAGAGCGCCGCGTGGCCAATTGCGGTGTTGCTGTTGCCGATGGTGTTTGACAAAAGCGAAGCGAAACCGACTGCAATATTGTCACTGCCGCTACTGTTACGGAATAGCGCGCCAGAGCCGATCGCGATGTTGCTGTCACCTGTCGTATTGTTATAAAGGGCTCCGGCGCCGTGCGCGGAGTTGGAGCGGCCGGTGGTATTGCCCGCAAGCGCGTTCGAGCCGCTGGCGGTGTTGTCATAACCAGTGCTGTTGGCGGTCAGCGCGTTAGCGCCAAGGGCGGTATTTTGCGTCCCGGTCATCGTAAAGTTGCCCGACTGCACGCCCACAAACGTATTCAGGTCGCCGGAATTGTGAATGAAGCGCTGAAAGCCCTTGCCGATAATGCCGGTTGTCGGCGTCGTATTCACTATCGTCAAGTTGCCGGTAATGTCGTTGGGGCCGGCGGGGCCTTGCGGGCCAGCGGGGCCTTGGGGACCGGTTGGCCCCACACTGCCAGTCGCACAACTCCACGACGCGCCATTCCATTGCGCGATCTGGCTCGCCGCGCACGCGGTCGTCGGCAGCAATTGCGTGGCAGCAAGCTGACTGCCGGCAATTGTTCCCGTGATCTGCGTGGCGGGAATGGTCGCGCTGGTATCCAGCATCGACGCGCGAAACGCATAGGGACTACTGGTCAATGGCTGGCGCGGGCTCATCTCGGCATCGGCATTGATCGCCACGGTCAGCCAGTACGGCACATCGAACGGGAGCGCAATTGGCGACACGGAACCGATCACGGCGTTGAAACTACCGTTGGCGACGCCGATCGAAAGTTGCGTTTCGGAATAAAGCGCGCTGCCACCACTGGCCGCGTTGTAAAGGCGAAAGGTCATCACCACGGCGCTGTTGACCGGTGTGCCCCCCGGATTGGTGAGATAGCCCTGGTAGTTGATGGTCTGCGGCGGGGCAGCCAAGGCAAACGGCGCCAGCAGCGCAAAGCTTGCGCAAAGCACAATACGAAAAAACTGGTTCATTTTCCTTGCCCCATTCCGTAAAGAATCGCTGGCGATGGGCCTGACCGAAAATGGTCGCCCTACCTAGTGAACGGAAGTGGCGCGGAAATTCCGCCAATTTGCCGCATCCCTCAATCGGGTTTGGCGTGGCGAAAAACGGGAAAACGGCAGACAACCTCAAACACTGGTGCGGCCATTCAGCCATAAATGCTCCAGACGCCGCACTGGTGCTTGTGTTTATCTATCGTTTCATGAACCTGTGGCCGCTAGATGAAATTGCCTGGCCGGAGACTATTGCGCGATCGCCGCAGAATCACCAACCTTTTTCGGCTGACGTTCGGACGATTTCACTGCGGCCTCAACCGCATTGGCCTGCTGCAAGATTGCCGCGCGGCGCTGCCTGTAAATGCGTTCGACCTCAGCGTCCGACTTGCCGACAGCTTCCTTGCCCAGCTCGGTGCGATACGCCTTCACGCTGGCTTCACGAATAGCCTCGTTCGGAGACGGCAAGCGAAAGGCGCGAAAGGCGCACGGAGAGTGCGTCGCACTTCTTCAGTTCGGCGTCGATTTCCTCGATGGCCTTCGCCGCCTCCCGCGCGTCGATTTTTCGATCCACCAGCTCCCGCTTGAACGCGCGGCTCTCCATGAACAGCGATCGCGCCTCCTTGAGCAACCTGCCGCGAATCGCCACCGGCTGCGAGGCTTGGGCGGCCAGCGCGCAATTGGCCGCGCCGAGAGATATCTTCGCGCCGGCGACGTTCTCGCGCACGATCAATCCGGCGCGTGTCTCCTCGGGTAATCTCGCATCCACCGAAATGGACTCGCGCGCGAGTTCGATCGCCGCGTCGTACCGCTTGTTTTTGAATTCGATTTCGCTCCCCATCGCGAGCGCACCCGCCAGCATCGTCGTGTTGCTGATATTCAGCGGGTCGGCCGCGAGCAGCGTTTTCACCAGTGCCCGGCCCTTCGCCGCATGGTCCCGGGCACCATTGAGGTCGCCGGACTTCATCTTGACCCGGGCGGCGTTGTTGTAACGCGAGGCCAGTTTCTGGGTGTGCAGCAGGTTGGCGGCGTCGTCGCGCACCAGCGATTGCGTGGTCGCAATCGACTTCTCCAGCAGCGCGATTGCCCTGGGCAGTTGTTCATCCTTGCCGGTCACTTCGGCCCCCATCGATGCGCGCTCGTAGGCATACGCGAGCCGTGCCCGGGCCAGCAGGTCAGCCGGATTCTCGCGAACCAGCGCCTCCAGGTATTCAACCGCACGCGACAGTTGCACGGCAGCCGCGACGTGATCGTCTTTCACCACCGCCAGGATCCCGCCGTATTCCGCCAGTGTCGCGCCCAGATTGCGCCGGTCATCGATCGTGGCGCCGGGCAGGCGGGTGATTTTCTCGGCAATGCCGGCTGCCTTGGCCGTTTCGCCGACACCCGATGCGTCCCCGCCTTCGAGCGCCATGCGCCCCATCAGCAGCGCCAGCACCCGGCGCTCGCGCAGCACATTGATGTTGTCCGGCTTGCGCATTTCCACTGCATCGAGCAATGCGGCCGCGCGTTCGGTGTTGCGCCGCGCGCTCGACACCTCGCCCAGGTGCGCGGCGCGGCCATCGCCTTTTATTTCGGCCAGCTTGCGGTAGGCGACGGCGACTTCCAGGGCCAGTTCCGGATCGCTGCTTGCTTCACCGGCAAGGCTGTCCAGATACTTGAGCGCCGTGGCCACCAGCGTCTGGCGCGCCTTCAGCGCACCGGCCAGGTTTTCAATTTCGCCATGCACGTCGAACATGAACGAGTTGGCCAGCTTGCGCACGCTCGAGAAATGCTTTTCGGCGCGCGCCTTTTCCGCGACGGCGACACGGCGCTGTTGCTCGACCATGACCACGCCGGCCACCAGTGTGACCAGCACGGCGGTGGCGGCGGCGATGGGCAGTTTATAACGCGAGGCAAATCGACCGGCGAGATAACGCCACGTGCCTTCGCGGGCGCGCACCGGTCGGCTGTCGAGATGGCGCAGGATATCTTCGTCGAACTGCTCCACCGAGGCATAGCGGTCCGCCGGATTGCGCCGCATGGCCTTGAGGATGATGGCGTCGAGATCGCCGGCAATCCGCCTCGACAGCATTTTGATCGACGCCAGTTTTCGCTCGGCCGCGGCATTGCCGGCGATCGCCAGCGACGAAGGCACCGCCGTTTGTTCGCCCAGCAGCGACGCCTCGGAAAGCGCCTTCCCGTCGCGCACGGCACGATAGGGCGACAGCCCGGTCAGTAGTTCGTGGAGGATCACGCCAAGGGCATAGATGTCGGTCGCGGTGCTGATGGCGCCCTCGGCGACCTGCTCAGGGGCAGCATAACGCAGGGTCATTACCCGGCCGCCCAGTTGGGTCAGGTCGGCAGCCGCGTTGGCTGCCGTGCCGTCATCGATCAGCTTGGCGATGCCGAAATCGAGCAGTTTTACCTGGCCGCCCTTGTCGATCAGGATATTGGCGGGCTTGAGATCGCGATGCACCACCAGGTGGCGATGCGCGTGCGCGGCGGCGGCGAGAATCTGCCGGAACAGTCGCAAACGGTCGTCGATAGTCGATTTTCGCGCCGTCACGTAGTCGGTCAGCGATTCGCCCTCGACATATTCCATGGCGAGATAGGGTTGTCCCCGGCTGCCCTCCTCTTCGCTTACCCCGGCGTCGAACAGGCGCGCGATATTCGGATGCGCCAGCTTGGCGAGGATGTCGCGCTCGCGGCGGAAGCGTTCTCGCCAGACCTCGCTGTGCTGGTAGATCGTTGGCAGCTTGAGGGCGACTTCCCGCTCGACGCGTCCGTCTGCCTGCCTGGCAAGCCACACTTCGCCCATGCCGCCGCGTCCCAGCAGGCGAATCAGCGCGAACGATCCGACCCTGGCACCGGCTGCGAACGTACTGGGCAGTGGGGGAGACGGCGCCAGCCTGGGAACGGTCTCCAGTTCCTGCGAGCGCTCGGCGCGATCATGCGCGGACAGCATCCTGCGCAACAGCGGCGTCAATTCCGGGTGGGTTTTTTCAAGTCTGTCCAGCCAGGTCGCACGCGCACCGTTATCCAGATCGAGCGCCTCGGTCAGCAGGGGATCGATTTGCTGCCAGAGTTCCCGGGAAATGTTCATGTAGTCATGATGCCGTCAACGCGTTCAGGAAAAGCGGAAAAGGCTATGTATGGTTAAACGGCATCCAATTGGAAAAGCCGCCAGCACGCCGGCCCGTCAGCCTTCGATCATCGTCAGGAGCAATGCCCGTGCCTTGGTCCATTCGCGCTGCACGGTACGTTCCGAAATATCCAGCGCGTCAGCGATCTCGAGCGCCGTCATGCCACCGAAAAAACGCATCTCAACCAGACGGGCCAGCGGCGGATCGATCTTGGCGAGGTCGTCGAGGGCCGCGTTGACGTCTTCGACATCAATCGTGCTGCCGATGCCCTCCTGGATCGCGGTATCGAGCGTGACCAGGCTCATGTCGCCGCCGCGCCGCAGGGCCCGTTCCTCGCGAATGGTATCGATGACGATGCTGCGCAGGGTGCGCGACGCGTAGGCGAGGAATTGCAGGCGCCCGGCAAATTGACGATCCGGTCCGCTGGCCAGCTTCATGTAGCTGTCGTGCACCAGCGCGGTGGTCTGCATGCTGCCGCCGAGCCCGCTGCGATTGAGGCGCGCATGGGCGATTTTCTTGAGCTCGGGATACCAGGCGCTGAACGCCTCATCCAGGGCGGCGCTGTGCTCGTTTTCAATTTTTTGCAGCGCGATCGCGAGTTCAGTCATGGTGCGGGAGGACCCAATGGCGGCGCAAAGTAGGATGAAAGTCATTTTCACATAGCTTTCCGGCATGCGGAAAGGAATTCGGTTTCATTTATGCCGGTAAATTGATGTCAATCATGAAGGCTCGTGCGCCGGGTCGCCGCAGTTGCGGCCAAGCCCGGGCCGCGGCCCCTCCCCGCCGCGCCTGGGACGAGGATATTCGGCGGTTGATGGCATACTACCGTGCGCATCCCAGCCATCTGAAACGACCTGCCGCCACCTGCGATTATTGCCCTTGATCCCCATTAACGACCTGGCAAGAAACCACCAAGCCGGCCTCGACGAATTGCGGCGGGCGTGCGAACGCGTCATCGCGTCGGGCTGGTATGTGCTCGGCAGTGAGGTCGCGGCATTTGAGGCCGCCTTTGCGCAATATTGCGGCGCCGCCCAATGCATCGGCGTCGCCAACGGCACCGATGCCCTTGAACTTGCACTTCGCACCGCCGGCGTGCAGGCCGGTGATCGGGTCGTCACCACCGCCAATGCCGGCGGCTATGCCAGCATCGCCATCCATGCCTGCGCGGCCGAACCAATATTCGTCGATGTCGATCCTGAAACAATGAGCATGCCATTGAGCGGGCTGCGTGCCGCCTTGGCGAGTAAGCCGCGCGCCGTGGTCGTCACGCATCTGTACGGGAGGATGGCGCCGATCGAGGAACTGACCTCACTGGCGCACGCCACTGGTGCGATCGTGGTCGAGGATTGCGCGCAAGCCCATGGCGCGCGCCGCGGCGGCCGCCATGCCGGCACCTTTGGCGATATCGGCTGTTTCAGTTTTTATCCCACCAAGAACCTCGGCGCGCTCGGCGACGGCGGCGCCGTCATCACCAGCAACACCGCATTGGCCGGGTTCGTCCGCCAGTTGCGGCAGTACGGCTGGGGCGGAAAATATCACTGTGAAATTCCGGGCGGGCGCAATTCGCGGCTCGATGAGATGCAGGCGGCGCTGCTGACGGTGAAGCTGGGATGGCTTGACGCGCAGAATGAGGCCCGGCGGGTGGTGGCAGAGCGTTATGTCGAAGAAATTCGCAATCCGCACATCGTCACGCAGCGCCGCAGCGGCACGGCGGATGTGGCCCACCTGTATGTGGTGCGCTCGCCGCATCGCGCCCAACTGGCCGCCCATCTGGCTGCCGCAGGAGTCCAAACCGACGTTCACTATCCGCTGCCCGATCATCGCCAGCCGATGTTCGCCGACCGCTTCGCAGACGTTCGCCTCCCGGTGACGGAAGCGCTGGCCAATGAGATTCTCACCCTTCCCTGCCACCCCGCCCTCCGCGACGAGGAAATTGCGCATGTCATCGATGCCTGCAACCGCTTCAGGCCCTAGTGCAGTGCATTCAATGCGACTAAGTTTCGCACTCACTGACCTGCTCCTTCCCCCGGCAACGGGGGAAGGTTGGGATGGGGGCGATGCTTGCGAACACACCCCCATCCCAACCTTCCCCCATTTTCATGGGGGAAGGAGCCACAGCGAGCCGAGAGCGGGCGGGTATTCGACAAGGTCCAAACAGCATGCAACACAACTCTAGCCTCACTCCCAGCAACGGCCGCGATTGCACCCTGATCGTGCCGGTCTATCGCAACGAGGAAAATATTCCGCAGTTGCTGGCGCGGTTCGCGCAATTGAACCGCGAGGTTGAGGGCGGCATTGAAGTCATCTGCGTGGTGGACGGCAGCCCGGATCGATCGTACGAATTGCTTGAGGCCGGGCTGGCAAAGTCGATGTACCCATCACGCCTGCTGTTGCTGTCGCGCAATTTCGGTTCGTTCGCGGCCATTCGCGAAGGCCTGAAAGCCGCCGAGGGCCGCTATTTCGCGGTGATGGCGGCTGACCTGCAGGAACCGGCCAAACTGACCATCGACTCTTTTGCCGCATTGCGACGCGATGAATGCGATGTCGCGCTCGGCACCCGCATCAGCCGCGCCGACCCGTGGGCCACGCGCCTCGCCTCCGGCTTGTTCTGGGGCCTCTATCGCAACCTGATCCAGCGCGAATTGCCGCCGGGTGGTGTGGACGTATTCGCATGCAACCGCGCCTTCCGCGACCAGTTGCTGACT
>JANNGY010000101.1:0-8867 GCA_031404095.1 Betaproteobacteria bacterium
GTAATTCGGTGATCGTGGTGGAACACGACGAGGATGCCATCAATGCGGCGGATTACCAAGGTCGCGTAATCGCTTCAACGTTTCCAGCAGGCGATCGTTGTCTCGCTGGTGAAGGCCGATAGATGGCTCATCCAGTACATACATTACCCCGGTCAAGCCGGAGCCGATTTGTGATGCCAGGCGAATGCGCTGGGCTTCGCCGCCAGAAAGCGTGTCGGCCGAGCGAACCAGCGAAAGATAGTCCAGTCCCACATTGTTCAGGAAAGTAAGGCGCGCCGAGATTTCTTTCAGAATTCTCTCGGCAATAGCCATTTTCTGCGGGGCAAGCCTGACTTCATCAAACCAGCGCTTTGAGTCCTTCAACGGCATCGCCGACAGTTCGTGCAAATTCCTGTCACCGACTTTCACATGACGCGCCTCGATGCGCAGGCGCGTGCCCTCGCAGTCGGGGCAGTGCTTGGTGGAAATGTACTTGGCAAGTTCTTCGCGGACGGCGAGCGAATCGGTTTCGCGATAGCGTCGTTCCAGATTGGGGACGATGCCTTCAAAAATTTCGTCGCGAAGTATTGGCCGTCCCCGTTCGCCCGGATACTTGAACGAAATTTTTTCCTTGCCAGAGCCGAACAGGATGAGTCGTTGCACCTCCGGCGTAAGTTGGTCGAACGGCTGGTCGATATCGAACTGAAAGTGCTGGGCGAGACCGAGCAGCATCTGGAAGTAAAACTGATTGCGTCGGTCCCACCCCTTGATGGCACCGCCGGCAAGCGACAATCCCGGGTATGCGGCAATTCGCTTCGGGTCAAAAAAGGTGATCTGACCCAGTCCGTCGCAAGCCGGACACGCCCCCATCGGATTGTTGAACGAAAACAACCTCGGTTCCATTTCTGAAATAGAGTAATCACAGGAGGGGCAGGAGAATTTGGACGAGAACGGGGTTTCCCTGGCCGAGTCCATGTTCACTGCAATGGCTTTGCTCTCGCCGACACGCAGGCACGTCTCGAACGATTCCGCCAGACGCTGCTTGAGTGCTTGCGATGAACCCGTCGCGGGGTCAGGCGAGACCTTCAGGCGGTCGACCACCACTTCAATGGTGTGCTTTTTCATCTTGTCGAGCTTGGGGAAGGCGTCAATCTCGATGACCTTTCCGTCGACACGCAACCGCACGAACCCCTGCGAGCGGAATTCCTCGACCATGTCCAGATGCTCCCCCTTGCGGTTCACCACCACCGGCGCCAGCAAGGTGAGTTTGGTGCCTTCCGGGAAGGCGGCTACCGCGTCAACCATCTGCGATACCGTCTGCGCCTCCAGCGGCAGTTGGTGAGTCGGACAATAGGGTGTGCCGGCACGCGCGAAAAGCAGGCGCAGGTAGTCGTGAATCTCCGTGACGGTGCCCACCGTGGAGCGCGGGTTGTGCGATGTGGCCTTCTGCTCGATTGAAATCGCCGGAGACAGGCCTTCGATCAGGTCCACGTCCGGCTTTTCCATCAACTGCAGGAACTGGCGAGCGTAGGCCGAAAGCGATTCCACATAGCGTCGCTGCCCTTCGGCGTAGAGCGTATCAAATGCCAGCGACGATTTTCCCGAACCCGACAGGCCGGTTACCACCACCAGCGAGTGGCGTGGCAAATCCAGGTTGATGTTCTTGAGATTGTGGGTGCGGGCACCGCGGATCTTGATGAATTCCATGAATCTCTTATGAAGAAATCGGCCTAAACCGTTGATGCGTATGGAAACGCAAACTCCACCAACATTTTTATTACATGATGTGACGGGCAACCGTACATTTTACCGCTTTCGGGTTTTGCCTTGCACCCCTTTTTTGCGGCACAATGCTGTCGCAGCGCAATGCTGCAACAGGTGGGGGGCGGCACAGCCTCCCCTCCGAATTCAACGTATCTTTGGGAAGGAAAGTTCATGGCATCAGTCAATAAAGTCATCTTGGTTGGAAATCTCGGTCGCGATCCGGAAACGCGCTATATGCCCGATGGTGGCGCGATTACCAATATCTCCATTGCAACGACATCAACCTGGAAGGATAAGAGCGGGGAAAAACAGGAAGCGACCGAATGGCACCGCATCGCGTTCTTCGGCAAGCTGGCCGAAATCGCCGGCGAATACCTGAAAAAAGGCTCGCAGGTTTATGTCGAGGGAAAGCTACGCACCCGCAAGTGGCAGGATAAAGATGGTCAGGACAAATACACAACCGAAGTGATTGCCGATGCGATGCAGATGCTCGGATCGCGTCAGGGAATGGGTGGTGGTGAAGGCAGTGGAGACTATGCGCGCTCATCCGGCGGTGGCGGGGCAGCAAGTGCGCCGCCCGCGGGTTCCGCCGCGAAACCGGTGAGCGCGGCCAAGGGTGGAGCGGCCAAGTTTGACGATATGGATGACGATATTCCGTTTTGACTTTTCTGGTAAGTGGCATTGAAGCCAGGGCCCGCCATTGCGGGCCTTTTTTTTGTCGATTCGTGAGAGTCGCATTGCGCCCCGTTCTTGAGTCCCGATGAACTTGCCAAACTCAAGCACCGGCGGGCATCGCCAGCTAAATATGTCTCAAGACCCGCACCAAATGGCGATCCGTACCCCCGGGAACTAGGCGAACGTCACTTTCATTTCCCGCTCCGCCAAGCCGGCCAAAATTTTCCCGTGCACGCCGCCAAACCCGCCATTGCTCATCACCAGAATATGATCTCCCGGCTTCGATATCACCAAAATGGCCGCGACCATCGCATCGAGATCGTTGAACACCCCCGTCTTCGTGCCGATCGGCTCAAACGCCTTGGCAACATCCCAGCCGAGGTGGTGGGCGTAAACAAACACCACATTCGCATTGGTGAGCGAGCGCGGTAATTCGGCACTCATGGCCCCCAGTTTCATGGTGTTGGTGCGCGGCTCAAGTACCGCGATGATTCTGCCGCCATCGCCAACCGCGCCGATACGCTTTCGTAGTCCGGTGACGGTCGTCTGAATCGCCGTGGGGTGATGCGCAAAGTCGTCGTATACAGTCACGCCACCGATTTCGCCCTTCAATTCCATGCGCCGCGCCACGCCGGAAAACGTATTCAGGGCTTCAATGGCGATTTTGGTCGGCACACCGGCGTGGCGCGCGGCGGCGGTGGCGGCAAGCGCATTCATGGTGCTATGTACGCCCATCTGACCCCAGTCGACCATGCCGCGGTCTTCGCCGTTGAGCAGAACGTGAAACTGCGCATCGCGTTCGCCGCGCCGGAAGTCCCACATCGTTCCCGGGCCGAATTCTTCGGTTGTGCTCCAGCAACCTCTCGCGAGCGTGCGCTTCAGGTGATCGTCACGACCGTTGGTAACGATGAGGCCGTTGCCGGGGACCGTTCGCACCAGGTGATGAAACTGCGTTTCAATTGCTTCCAAGTCTGCAAATATATCGGCGTGGTCGTATTCGAGATTATTGAGGATCGCGGTGCGCGGCCGGTAATGAACGAACTTGCTGCGCTTGTCGAAGAACGCGGTGTCGTACTCGTCGGCCTCAATCACAAAAAACGGCGAATCGCTTTGTGGTGCGCGTGCGGAAATGCCGAAGTTGCCCGGCACGCCGCCGATCAGGAAGCCAGGACCGACGCCGGCATAATCGAGTATCCAGGCCAGCATCGCGCTGGTACTGGTCTTGCCGTGGGTGCCGGCAACGGCCAGCACCCACTTGCCATAGAGCAGGTTCTCGCCGAGCCACTGCGGCCCGGAGGCATAAGGCAAGCCGCGATTCAGCATTTCTTCAACCACCGGCATGCCGCGCGTCATCACGTTGCCGACGACATAGAGATCGGCCTTGAACTCATCGAGTTGCCCAGCGTCGAAGCCCACGTGCAACTGAATGCCCACCGATTCCAGTTGCGTGGACATCGGCGGATAGACATTTTCGTCACATCCGGTCACCGTGTGGCCGGCCCCGCGGGCGAGAACCGCGACGCCGCCCATGAAAGTGCCGCAGATACCAAGTATATGAATGTGCATGTGCATTGTGGTTTTCAGATGTGAGCGACGAAGCAGGGCGCGGCAACGGCATCATCGTGCGCCATTGAGAAAATTGTTCAATGGTGTCGTCACCCTTGAGGAAATCTTATCACCTGCCGGTTGAAATCTTGTCACATGGGCGGGCGTCCTTTGGGAGTAAACTGGACGGCCTTGAAACGACCAAAAATGGACGCACCTGAAAACGCGCGTCATAGACATCGGATACCCATGGTCCCACATCTCACCACGTCGCTTGCCGGTCCACTGCTGGATCTGGAGAAAAAAATTCTCGGCAGCATGCCCGACATCGAACGCTGGTTTCGCGGACAGTGGAGCGAGAACGTCCTGCCGTTCTATACCTCGGTGGATCTGAGGAATTCCGGTTTCAAGCTGGCGCCGGTCGACACCAATCTCTTTCCCGGCGGGTTCAACAACCTCAATCCTGACTTTCTGCCATTGTGCGTGCATGCGGCCATGTCGGCGGTGCAAAAGATCTGCCCGGACAAGCAGCGCTTTCTGCTGATTCCGGAAAATCACACGCGTAATCTGTTCTACCTGACCAATGTCGCCACGATCCAGAGAATCCTCAGGGGGGCCGGGATGGATGTGCGCGTCGGTTCGCTGCTGCCGGAAATCACCGCGCCGACGACACTCGATCTTCCCAACGGCGACAAACTCATCCTGGAACCGATCAAACGCGTGTCTACCGAATCCGGCGACCGGTTGATCCTGGACGGCTTTGACCCGTGTGCGATTCTCCTGAACAACGATCTCTCGGCCGGCGTGCCCAAATTGTTGAAGCATTTACAGCAACCGGTGGTGCCGCCGCTTTATGCCGGATGGACGACCCGCCGCAAGACCCTGCATTTCCATGCCTATGACCGTGTCGCCGAAGACTTCGCGAAGATTATCGGCATTGATCCCTGGTTCATTAACCCGGTCTTCAGCCAGTGCGGCAAGGTGAATTTCAGCGCCAGCGAAGGTGAAGAGTGCCTCGCCTCGAACGTCGAAGCGGTGTTGAATGAGACCCAGGCCAAATACAATGAATACGGGATCAAGGAAAAACCGTTCGTCATCGTCAAGGCCGATGCCGGCACCTATGGCATGGGTATCCTGACCGCGCGCTCGCCCGATGATGTGCGTGGGCTCAACCGCAAGGAACGCAACAAGATGGCCGTGGTGAAGGAGGGGCTGGAAGTCAGCGAAGTCATTGTGCAGGAAGGCGTGCACACGTTCGAGAGCGTCAATGGCGCCGTCGCCGAGCCGGTGGTGTATATGATCGACCAGTTTGTGGTCGGCGGGTTCTATCGCGTCAATACCGACCGCGGCGTCGACGAGAACTTGAATTCGCGCGGCATGAGTTTCGTGCCGCTCGCCTTCGAAACCGATTGCCAGACTCCCGACTGCGCCGGCCAGCCCGATGCGCCGCCCAATCGCTTCTATACCTACGGCGTGGTCGCGCGCCTGGCCATGCTCGCGGCCGCCAAGGAGTTGCAGAAACTGTCGGAGACAGTGGGTGGTGAGGCGTTGCCTGTCGCCACCGCGCCGCCAACCCTGATCCGGCCGCCCGCTACGGTGGCGGCGCGAACTGAAGCATGAAGTTCGCCTTCATCGTCGATCCGCTGGAGAAACTCAAAGCCTACAAGGATTCATCCATTTTCATGATGCGCGAGGCCGCGACGCGGGGACATGAGGTATTTGCGTTTGAAGCGAAGCACATGGCGCTGACGCGAGGCGATGTTTCCGCCCTCGCGGCAAGGCTGCGGCTCAATGCGGACAATGACAACTGGTACGGCATCGATGCATCGGCCGAAACGCGCCTCGCCGATTTCGACGCGGTGCTGATGAGGAAGGATCCACCGTTCAATCAGGAATACCTGTATTCGACGCTGCTGCTGGAGCTTGCGGAAAGGCAGGGCGCTCACGTTGTCAATCGCGCCCGCTCATTGCGCGATTACAACGAAAAGCTGGCGACGGCGAGATTTCCGCAGTTCATGCCGCCGACGCTGGTGACACAGAGCATGGAACGCATTCATGCTTTCATCGACGAACAGCGCGATGTGATCGTGAAGAAACTCGACGGCATGGGCGGCACCTCGATTTTCCGCGTCCGCGCCGACGACCCGAATCGCAATGCGATTATTGAAGTGCAGACACTGAACGGCGCCGAAACCATCATGGCGCAGCGCTACATTCCCGAAATCATCAAGGGCGACAAGCGGGTGCTGGTGATCGATGGCGCGCCGGTGCCGTTTGTGCTGGCACGGATACCGAAGGAGGGCGAGACTCGCGGCAACCTGGCCGCCGGCGGGCGCGGCGTTGCGCAACCGCTGTCGGCGCGCGACTGGGAGATCGCGGAAAAACTGGGACCGCAACTGAAGGCCGATGGTCTGACCATCGTCGGCCTTGACATTATTGGGGACTGCCTCACGGAGGTGAACGTGACGTCTCCCACTTGCATGGTCGAAATATTCGATCAGACCGGTTTCAATGCTGCCACGCTGGTGATTGACGCGCTGGAAAAACGCGCGGTCTGACCATTGCGAGCAGGTGCCGGATGCTGGGGCGTCCCCTTCGACCAACCTGCCAAACCGGCCGGCGGCACGTATCCGCAACACTAGCCACAAATGAAAAACCCCGCCGAAGCGGGGTTTTTTTGGTATTGCCTTATGTCATCAGGCAGCCGCTTGCTGCTTGCGGCGGCGCGATGCAAAGCCAATCAACCCCAGCCCGGCGAGCATCAGGACGCCCATCGCCGGTTCCGGCACAATTTCGATCCGGCCGCCAGTTGCGTTTTCCAGATAGTCGGCATACGCACCAACAACCATGCCGCCGAAGTAGTTGCCGAAGGCGCCAGGAGGGGGGCCGCCCGGGCCAAAATTGCTGCCAAAGGTATTGTTACCCATCAGGTAGTAATCGTTACCATCGAAAAGGAACGTCGAGCCGCCCGAGTCACCGCCGCCAATGCCGGCTTCCTTGTCATTGCCAAGACCGGGATGGCAGGCAATTCCAAAGTCGCAGAACGTGTCCAAGCCGCCACCGTCGAAATCGGCGTACCAGACTTCCCGGCCGCTCGCAAAATTCAGCTCGTCATCGCCCTCAAAGTATTCCATGTTGTTCTGACCGCTGCGCTTGACCCGGAAGTTAGGGCTGACGGTGTAACCGACATTTCCCGTACCCGAAAGTCCGTATCCCACCAAGGTGGCGAGCTGACCGTCCGGGACGGCGCCGTCCCATGCCTTATAGATCTTGGCGCCGCTGGGTGCATCCGCACCGAGCGTGATGACGGCGATGTCGTCGTTCAGGCAGAATCCACCAACGCCGACCGGGCAGTTACCGAAACCCTGGTAGTCGGGGTTCATCGACACGCTGGCGGCGGTCATGATAGCGCGGTTGGGGTCACCAACAACCGAGCTGGCGTTGAATACGACTCGCACGTCGTTGCCGGCTGCGTTGATGTCGATCTTCGTTCCGTTACCATCGACGTCAATGCAGTGCCCCGCGGTCACCACGTCACGCTTCGAGACTAAGGTTCCCGAGCAAATGAAGGACTTCCCGCTATAACGAATATTGATGCTGACCACACCGGAAAAAGCGGATGTCGGGGTATTGGGATCAACCCGGTTGCCTGGAGAGTCTGGGGGCGTACCATTCGGGTCACCAGCCACAATTAAAGGTGTCAGTGTCGCGCCGGGAGCCACTAACCCGGCATGTGCCGAGCTGCCGACGGTTATTCCGAGTACGAACGGCAACGCCGCCAGTACCGCGCTCAATCGTGTGTTCTTCATCGTGAACCCCTCTTGGTTGTCAATTCGGTTTTATTGTCTTTTGCTCGCTGGATCGGCTAAGTAACAGACCTCAACCAACGGCATCCAATCGCATCGCGAACCACTACTAAGCATTTATCGGGCCATTGAGTTGGTAATGTCTATAAATCAGCGAGTTACAGGCGGCCAGCGTTTGCCAGCCCAAAATGACATAGGTCAATCGTAAAAAATCCCGACAGTTTTGACGGGCAAAATAGAAAAGGGAGTACGCCGCCCGCGGCACTCCAATGGGAGAAATCGACCAACGTCAGCGGGGTCTTGATTGAAACACTGGAATCGTCGCCGGCGGGGCTGCCGGGCGTTCATAAGTTGAAGCTTGGCGGGCCTCGCAGGCCGAAGTGCCTGCGGGAACCGCGCCAGTGCTGGACTTCTCAGATTTCGATTCCCGGTTGCGGTACATCAACTTCAAGCGAGGCACTTGCATTCCTGCGTAAGCGGTCCCTGCCAAGGGGTGATGGAAATCCTGGTGCGGGTTATCCGAAATGGCCGCGGATAGCGGGCGACATCATTTGGTACCGCACGTCCGAGCAAAGTTGTTGGACCGATTCATCTCTCGCCTTTTCACGAAATCGTCACGCGATCAAAGTCGACCCCTCGTTCGACAAAGTCCAGCAGCTTCACCATTTTCGGGCTGCCATGCCCGGCATGAAAGATGTCGATGCCGCGCCCGCGCTGTGCGAAAGCGGCGGGCACCACCAGGGTCTCGGGAATCTTCAGCGATTCCATCGGCGGCAGGCGGAACCCTTGCACATAACTACCGCCGGCGCGATTGCGCGTGTCGGCGGAACGTACCGAGATTGCCTCGGGCTTGCCCGGCAGCATTGCCAGCGTCGCGTAAATGGCGCCGTCGAGTTCTTCGGATAATTCGCGCACCACACCCAGGTAGAAGCCATCCTGTTTGCCGATCTGGATGCCGACCAGCTTGCCGATGGCTACGCCATGCGAAGAATTGGCAGGCCGCAACATGCGCAGGTAGCCGCGACTTTCATCGACGATGCCCCAGGTTTCGGTCCCGTAGTTGAATTCCGCATAGCGCGAACGGATAGTCGATTCGGA
>JANNGY010000102.1:0-11409 GCA_031404095.1 Betaproteobacteria bacterium
CTCCGGTTCGGTGGCGGTCGCGTCGGCGCGGTCTGGATCGGTAGTCAGGGCGAATCAATACCGGCCTATTCCCTTGCCGGGTCGGCGTAACGGCGGTCGGCGCTTGCACCTTGCCCATACCCTGCTCAAGGGCGCCAACGTACTGCTGCTGGACGAGCCTTCGAACGATCTGGACGTGGAAACATTGCGTTCGCTGGAAGATGCATTGCAGGAATTCGGCGGCTCGATCATGGTGGTCTCGCATGACCGCTGGTTCCTCGATCGCATCGCCACCCACATCCTCGCCTGCGAAGGCGATTCGCAATGGGTGTTCTACGACGGCAACTACAACGAGTACGAGAACGACAAGCTGCGCCGGCTGGGTGAAGAGGGTGCGCGGCCGAAGCGGGTGCGCTACAAGGCGCTAAAGTAATCACCACAAACAGCCGGATCTGATCCGGCTTTTTTTTATGGTTATGCCCCGTTCCTAACCACTTCCGCCGCCATCTCTGCCTGCAGCCACGCCATCACATCCGCTGCCAGCATCGGCCGGCAGACGTGATAACCCTGCGCGTAGTCGCAGCCGAATTCCTTGAGCGTGCTCAATTCGAGGCCGGTTTCAACGCCTTCCGCGACCACGATCATGCCGAGGCGATGGCCAAGTTCGATGGTTGACTGAACGATGGCGGCGCTTTGCGCGTCGTCGCTCATGCCCGATACAAAGGCACGGTCGATTTTCAGTTCATCCAGCGACAGGTCCTTGATGTAGGCGAGCGAAGAATAGCCGGTGCCGTAGTCATCCATGGACAATTTGAGTCCAAGGCCGTGAAGCTGCGCCAGCGTTTCGCCGGCGTGCGCCGGGTCTTCCATGAGGGCGCTCTCGGTCAGCTCCGCGCAGATCAGTTCCGGCGCCACGTCGTACTCTCGCAGCTTGGCCGCGACAAAGGGCACCAGCTCCTTGTCCAGCAGGTCGCGCGCCGAAATGTTGATGGAAATTTTCAGCCGGTGGCCGGCCGCCTGCCATGCGCCGCATTGCGCGATGGCAGAATTGATCACCCAGCGGGTGATCATGCGAATGTTGCCGGTCTGTTCGGCGAAGGGGATGAAATCGGCCGGCGACACCGTGCCGCGAGTCGGGTGCTGCCAGCGGATCAGGGCCTCCATGCCGGTCACCGCATTCTTGGCCAGGTTGAACTTGGGCTGGTAGAACAACACCAGTTCCCCATGGTCGATGGCGCGGCGCAATTCACCGAGCAACGTGAGGTGGTCCTGGCGATGTTCTTCCAGTTGCATGTCGTAGGTCGCAAAGCCGCTCTTGGCGCGCTTGGCCGCGTACATCGCGATGTCGGCGCGCCGCAGCAGCATGTTGGCGTCCTCCCCGTGTTCGGGAAAATAAACGATGCCAATGCTGGTGCCGACATCGATCGGCTGTTCGTCGATCAGGATGGGTGTCTCGAGCGACTGCAGGACCTTGCGCGCCACGGTGCTGGTTCGTTCCGGCTCGCCCGACAGTAACAGGATGGCGAATTCATCGCCACCCAGCCGCGCCACGGTGTCTGATTCGCGCAGCAATCCGCGCAGGCGTGATGCGACTTCTTTCAGTACCAGGTCGCCGACCGGGTGGCCAAGCGTATCGTTGACGTACTTGAAACGGTCGAGATCCAGCATCATCACGCCGACCGGCTGGCCGTTGCGCTTGGCCAGCATCAGCGCCTGCGTCAGGCGGTCATGAAACATGGCGCGATTCGGCAATCCGGTCAGGTGATCCTCGAACGCCAGCCGCAGGTTCTCCTTTTCCCGGGTGGCGATACCCTCGAGCATATGATTGAAGCTCGATGCCAGTGCGCCGATCTCGCCCTTCTGCGTCACTTCGACCTTCTGCGCATAGTCACCGGCCTGGATGCGGCGCGCGACGCCCGCCAGTTCGTTGATCGGGCGCGTAATATTGCGGGCGATGAGGATGCTGCCCATCACCGACAGCACGATCGCCGCCAGCGCCAGCACGAGGAAAGCTTTGCTGACACGCTTGAACGGCGCGATGCCCTCAGCGAGAGAGCGTTGAAGCACCGCGACGATGCGCGTGTCGCCCTGTTCTTCGATCAACGCGATGCGCGCTTCATAGTCCTCGTTGTCCAGATGCAGGTCAATGGTGCCGCGGCCGCCAGCGCCGCTGACGGCCGGTATCAGCCCCCCGCGGATGCTCTCGGCGAGGGTCGAGGCATGGACGCGCCACGGTCTCGCCTGGTGCTGACTCAGAAACGTTACGTCCAGGGCGGTGAGTTTTTTCAGGTCGCCGGCGGTCTTGTCGTCGATGGCGAAGCCGACGCCAACCCAGGCGATTGCCGTTGGGGCATTGACGGGGGTGATCACCAGTTGGTAGAGGCGGCCGTCGATGGTGACGATTCCGGAGGCTTTGCCATTGGCTTCGGCGGCCCGCGTCAGGTAGGGAAATTGAAACGGCTGCGAACGAAAATCGGGATGCAGGGTATCGGCCAGCACCAGTTTCTGGTCGAGCGAGATCAGCACCATCACGTTCGCCGAGGCGCGCGCGCGCCGTGATTGGTCAATGCGGAAAGGATGGTGGCGGTGTCGTTGGTGGCGACCGCCTGGCGAAAGGCGAATTCCGACGCCAGCAGGCCGGCGCTTTGTTCAAGCTGATTGCGTTGCTGGTCAAGCAACCGGAGGAAGATGCGTTCACCGACGCCGAGTTCCTGCTCGATGGTTTCCCTGGCGATCTGATAGTTGGCAGTGTTCACCACCAGCAATGCCAGGCCCTGCACCAGCACCAGCAGCGCGGCAAAGAACACGACGATGCGGGTGCGCAGGCTGGAGAAGGAAAAATGGGATCGAAAGGTCACTTGTATCGAGTGCCATCAAGCATCGGCTTGAAGGGCTTCTTGCGCGGCGCGATGTCAATCTTGAATTCGAGTTCGGCGCTGGTTCGGGCATCGAGCTTGACGGGTTTCGGGTCGATCGCGGCGCGTTGCGTCGGGTGCCAGAGGTGGACCTCGAACTCACCCGCCGGGATCTCGCCGATCAGCGCGCGGCCGTCGCTTCCGGTTTTGGCGAACCACGGGGACTCGACAACGAGGATGTAGCCGATCATCCAGTCGTGGATATTGCAGCCCAGCGTCACCGTGCCGGGCTTGTCGAACAGGATGCCGCGTGCGGCGTCGCCCGAATAGAGCTTTATCTCGAAACTCTTGGCCGGTGAAAACGAATAGACATGGTGCAGCAATGGATCGCGATTCGGGAAATTCACCGTCGTCCCGGCCTGGACCGGGGTGACGTAGGGCACGAACTCGCGGTCCTTTTGCTCGATCGCCATTGGCCGCGGTACACGCGCGGGAATGGGGGTGCCGGCTTTGGGAAGTGCGTAAATCACCGCGTCGGCCAACGGGTTGCCCGATGCATCGCTGGCTTTCGCCGTGAGGCTCGCGCCCCAGCCGGGCAAGGCAGCAAGTGCGGCGACAGCCATGACCGCCGGCCCTATCCAACGGTTGTTGATTCCGGATTCCGCCATGATCATTGAGTGTGCCGTGTCCCGTGGGGGCATCATTGCCTGTTATGGTCATTCTAGCCGGATTGTCCCGGAATCCTTGACGCACGCCGGAGGCGAGCCAATACTGAATGCAGTCCCGTGCATCACCGTATCGGCAACAGAGAGGCAATTTGGAGAAATCATTGATTCCGAAAAAGTCCGGCGGCGGAACGCGCGCGTCTTGTGCGCGTTGCCAGCGACGTTGCGGCAGAGGTGGTCGGCGATTTGCCGGCAATACACATGTGAGTTTTGACGACGCGCGCCCGCGAGGCGCGCCCGGCTATCAATGAAATCGAAGAAGATTCCGGACTTGATATCGGGCCTGGTTTGCGCCGCCCTGTGCACAGGCGGGTCCATTCATGCGATTGAATTGAGGGGCCTTGTCGATCTGCGCATTGTCGCGACCGACGCCGAACGCAGTTGGACGCGGGATGGGCTGGACAAGACGCGCTTTGACCAGAGCTCGGGAACGGTCAAGCTTGGGCAGGCCTTTCTGCGCGCCGACATGGCGTTGCTCGACACGGTGACCGGGTCTATTGTCACCAGCGCGAGTGACGATCGCGGTGGCCTGGTGGATATCACGGAAGCCTGGATCGGCTGGAACCCTGTTCCGAGCAGTCCCTGGAAAACGCGCGTCAAGGTCGGCTCATTCTTCCCCGCGACCAGCCTCGAAATCGATTACGACAGCATCGGCTGGACACCGGTGCGGACCTTGTCGAGTTCTGCCATCAATAGCTGGATGGGCGAGGAACTCCGAACCAACGGGGCCGAGGTCAGTCTGCGCCGCAATGGACACGCGCAAGGTTCGTCGCACGACATCGGGTTCACCGCCGCACTGTTCAAGGCCAATGACCCGACAGGTACTTTGCTGGCGTGGCGCGGCTGGTCGATCAGCGACCGAATTACCGGACTGACGGAGCCGATCCGCATGGCCGATCTCCCGGTGTATGGCCCGGGCGGTGCCCTGGAGGCACAGGACCGTTCCATTCATGCGTTTCGTGAAATCGACCATCGCCCGGGCTACTACGTTGGTGCACATTACGGGTATGACGGCTGGCTCAGTCTGGACGCCATGCAATATGACAATCGCGGCGATCCACTGGTGCTCAATCAAGGCCAATACAGTTGGCATACCCGCTTCGATCACTTGAGTGCGCGTTTGCAATTGGGCGGCCAATGGGAATTGCTCTTCCAGGGGCTTCGCGGCGAGACCGTCATGGGGCCCAATGCGGTGCGTTTGCGATTCGATGCCTGGTATGCGATGGCAAGCCGCCCGCTTGGCCCTGGGAATCTGGCCTTGCGTTTCGACCAATTTCGCACGCGCGAACATGAGTCGGATATCCTGCCGTCCGACCCCAATAGCGAGCAGGGCCGCGCACTGGCGCTGGCCTATGTGTGGCCAGTCAGTCCGTCAATCTCGCTGGTTTCGGAAGCCCTGGTGGTGCGCAGTTCACGGCCCGCGCGCACCTTGATCGGCGAGGTGGCTGACAAGACCGAAAGAAGCCTTGCCGCTTCGATTCGCTGGCAATTTTGAACGGCGCTGGATTTGAAAACCCGGACGTTTCCGGACTTGGCTCTGCGGGTTGGTACGCAACAACACAATCGATTTGGCTATCGTTCGCACGAATCCGCAACGGCGGAACCCAATGAAGACTGCTGATTTACACTGCTATCTTGGCGTCGCGATCATCCTGCAGGCGTGGGCGCTGGCGGCCTGTGCCGGCGCGGCGGAAACCGCTGAGAACGCGCCGGCCGTGACGCTCAAGCTGAGCGACAGCATCGCCAACGGTCATCTGCTGTTGGAAGTGCGGCCCCGCTACGCGCTGATCACCGAGACACGGAAGCCGAAAGACACCAATGTCTGGACCGTGCGGGCCACGGTCGGCTGGCAAACCGCGCCTTTCCACGATCTGCGCGTGACCGGGCAGTACATCACGACCGGCACCATCGGTTCCGGCGAATACAATGCCGATCCCGGCCGCAACGCCATTTCCGAATATCCGCTGCTGCCCGATCCGCCGCATAGTGGCATGAACCAGCTCTATGCCGACTACACCGGACTGCCCTCGACGCGCGTGCGGCTCGGCCGGCAGATCCTGCGTATCGACAATGAGCGTTTTATCAGCGACGTGGACTTTCGCCAGACGCCGCAGGTATTCGATGGCGTGACGGTTATCAACAATTCATTGCCACAAACCGAGCTGCAGCTGGGCGAATACCGGCGCATGCGAACCGTGCTGGGCCGCCTCAATGAGCTGCGCCTGCATATCCTGCATGCGGCCTGGAATCCGTTGCCTGACCACACGCTGGCCGGCTATGGCTACTGGCAGGACCAGGCCGCCACCGGTTCTCAAACGGGTTTTGCCAACAATGCGCAGCGAATTGCCGGGGCCCACGCGGAAGGCGCATTGCAGATCGCCGAAGGTTGGCGTTGGCTTTACTTCGCCGCCTACGCGCGGCAGAACCGCATCGGTGATGGCGATGCCCGCATCAAGGCCAATTACATGCGCATCGGCATGGGACTGCAGGCGGCTGGCGCATTGGCGTGGGGTGCGCGTATCGACCATGAGGAGAAAGGCAGTAATCAGGGCGTCTATGGTTTCCAGACACCGCTGGGCGACTTCTATGCGTTCAACGGCTGGGCGTTGCAATACACCAGCACACCGCCCCAGGGATTGCGCGATACCTGGCTTACGTTTCGCGGGCAACATGAAAGGCTGGGTGGTCACATCGAGGTCCATCGTTTCCGTTCCGATTTCGGCGGCCTCGCGCTCGGACGCGAATTTGACGCACTCCTGACATACGCGGTTACTCACGGCTTCATCGTCAAATTGCAGTATGCAAGGTTTCGCACGGGTGACGGCGCGCGGGTAAAGAACGATGTCGACAAGACCTGGCTGGCGCTGACGTATAACTACTGATCGCGGTACGGGCGGCCACGCGTCCCGGCGGCGGATGCCGGACCTCTCGGCTACAATCTGGCGCACGAGTTTCAGGCGAGGAAGCAAGCAATGCGAATCATGCGTATGTGGTGGCTGCTGGCGCTGATATGCGCGGACGGGTGGGCATTCGCGCAGGATGCCGAGCCGGCCAGGGCGGCCAAAACAGCAACGCAATACACGACGGCAGCCGAGATTCCGGTTGAGGCATTTTTTCGCCGCGAGGAATTCTCGCAAATGGCGATTTCACCCGCGGGTACCCGGCTGGCGGCAGTGCGGCCGATCAATGGCCGCAAGAACCTGGTGGTGATCGATTTCAAAGCCGGCAAGTCGCAGGCACTCACCACCTTCAAGGACCTGGATGTCATAGATTTCGAATGGATTAGTGACGACCGGCTCTATTTGCGCGCTGCTGACCAGCAGGAGGCGAGCGGCGCCATCTTCCTCAAAGGCGCCTTTGCGGTCGATGCCGATGGCAGCAATGTGCGCGACATGACCTATCCGCTCGAGCGCGCGTCTGCCCGGGAAGCAAGGCGGAATTCCATCCAGCTGCAAAGCGTCAATATTTCCTTTCGTATCCTCAGCCGCACCTTTGACGGCAGTGGCGACGTCATCGCGGAGATTTTCGGGCGCAGCCAGAACTACGCCGACGTCTACCGCTTCAATACCCGGACCGGCGAATACAAATTGCTGACGGTGGAGACACCGGGCAACGTCATCTCCTGGTTGCTGGACCGCGATCTGGTGCCGCGCATCGCCATTCGCCTCGAAGAGCGCCAGGATGCAAATAGCCCGCGGCAACGCACCATCTGGCATCGGGCGGGTGAGGGCAAGGCGTGGGAAATGATTGGTCAGGCGGCCGCCAGGAGCGCGCAGGCCGCCGACGGCGGCATCACGCCGCTGGCATTCGATTTCGACAACCAGACACTGTACGTTTCATCCAATGTCGGCCTCGACCGGCGCGCCATATTCAAATACGACATTGCCGAGAAGAAACTTGGCGAAAAGCTGCTGCAGCATCCTTTCATCGACTTGAATGGGGGCCTGATTTTCAGCCGGAAGCGAAAGGCGCTGCTGGGCATCCGCTATGACGCCAATGTGCCGGTCACCACGTGGTTTGACGACGACCTGGCGCGATTGCAGGCCGGTCTGGACCAGGCCCTGCCGGGCCGCACCAATACCATTCGAGTGGCGGATGAGAACAATCAGTTCGTCCTGATTCATTCCGCATCCGACACCCATCCTGGCGGCTTCTTTCTTTTCGATACAGAGAAGCGCAGGCTGCAGGAAGTGTCAAAGTCGCGCGAATGGCTGCCACCCGAATTGATGGCCAAGCGCACGTTTATCCGCTACAAGGCGCGCGACGGCCTGGAGATCCCTGCCTGGGTGACGACGCCTATCGGAAGCGACGGCAAGAACCTGCCGCTGGTGGTGAACATTCACGGCGGGCCCTGGGTCCGCAGCTACAGCGGCATTCAATGGGGACGCTGGCCCGAGGCACAGTTTCTGGCCTCGCGCGGTTACGCCGTGCTGGAACCCGAGCCGCGCGGCTCGACCGGGTTCGGCCGGAAACATATTGCGGCGAGTTTCAAGCAATGGGGACTTGCCATGCAGGACGACATTGCCGACGGCGCCCTTCACCTTGTCATGGAGGGTGTCGTCGACAAGAGCCGCATGTGCCTTTACGGCGCGAGCTACGGCGGTTATGCAACCCTTCAGGGCTTGGTCAAGGATCCCGAACTGTGGCGCTGTGGCGTCGCTTTTGTGGCGGTGACGGACCTTGAATTGCAGCAGACGGTTTCGTGGTCGGACACGGCGCGACTGACCGATTACTATGAAACGGACTTCAAGCGTTTTGTCGGCGACAAGGATCGCGATCGCGAACAGTTCCAGAAGACGTCACCGGCGAAAAATGTCGACAGGATCAGGGCGCCAGTGCTGCTGGCAATGGGCGAGGAAGACCAGCGCGTGCCGCTCGTCCACGGCACCACGATGCGCGATGCCATGGAACGAGCCGGCAAGCCGCTTGAATATGTGGTCTACCCCGGGGAAGCGCATGGTTTCAACAAGGACCAGAACGTTATTGATTTCTATACGAGGGTAGAGCGCTTCCTGGCAAAACACCTCAAGAAACAGTAAGTCCGATTACCGAAAAAGGAGCAGGCATTTGAAATCACATTGGAGCGGCGTATTTCCGGCGGTGACCACGCAGTTTCGCGAGGACTTTTCGCTTGACCTCGATGCCACGGGGCGCGTCATCGAGGGACTGGTCCGCGACGGCGTGTCGGGCCTCGTCGTTTGCGGGACGGTGGGCGAGAACTGTTCGCTCGACAGGAGCGAGAAGATATCGGTTATGGAGACCGCCAAAGCGGCTGCCCGCGGCCGTGTCCCGGTGGTGAGTGGCATCGCCGAATTCACCTCGGCGTTTGCGATCGGCATGGCGAAGGAAGCCGCGCGCATCGGCCTCGACGGTGTCATGGTCATGCCGGCGCTGGTCTATTCGTCGAAGCCGCACGAAACGGCGGCGCACTTCCGCAGCGTCGCCGGCGCGACCGACCTGCCGGTGATGGTCTATAACAATCCGCCGATCTACAAGAACGACGTGACGCCGCAGATCCTCGCCTCGCTGGCCGATTGCGAGACGATCGTCTACTTCAAGGAATCCTCTGGCGACACGCGGCGTTTCACTGACTTGCACAACCTGGTGGGCGACCGGTTCGTGCTCTTTGCCGGACTCGATGACGTGGTCGTCGAAAGTCTCCTGGTCGGCGCGGTCGGCTGGGTGTCGGGACTGTCGAATGCTTTCCCGCGTGAAGGCGAGACGTTATTTCGTCTGGTCCGTGCCGGTCGGATGGCGGAGGCCTTGAGTCTTTATCGCTGGTTCATGCCACTGCTGCACCTGGATGCACGCGCCGATCTCGTTCAGTGCATCAAGCTGTGCGAGCACATCATGGGGCGCGGCAGTCATCTCACCCGCCCGCCGCGGTTGGCGCTCAACGCGAACGAGACCGCCGAAATCGAAGCGATGATGAAGCAGGCGCTGGCGACGCGTCCCAGCCAGCCGGAGGTTGGTCTGGGCAGCGCCGCCTAAGAAAGCTCTGATCAAGACTGTTTTGGATGTGGTTCGACAAGCTCACCACGAACGGATTCAGTAGGTTCCCGTTCGTCCTGTCGAAGGACTTGGTCAGACCTTCCCGAATACAGGTGGCTGCGCTTGTCGCAAGTGTTGGCGGGCATCGCCGGTGATTGCCGCCCCGCACCTCGTCGGTTCGGTAGCAGTCAGGTCCTGACCTTCCGGCGCTTGAGTTCGAAATAGCACTTCGCACCGGCGCGGACATCGGCAAGCGCCTGATGCGCCCCTTCGAAATGCTCGTTAAACAATTTCGCATGCAGTTGCGGGAGCGTGGGCCACTTTTGATCGTTGGGACCGGGCAGGCGGTAGAAGTCGATCGCCCGGCCGCCGTGTGCATTTGCGCTCATGTCCTACAGGAATGCATCACGATGTCCGATTTGTCATGAAGACAATTTCGCCAACCATGGGACCATGCTGCCGTTGGTGAAATTGGGCCAGCGGACAGCGGGCCAGTGCATCAGGTACCAGCGCCGACCAACCGTTTGCAATATTTGAAAGGCGCCTTCATGCAGATTGAGAAGCCCGACCGCGAACCCATCCACCTGTCCAATCCCCGAATCGCGGGCGTCGAACCGCATGTCGGCCGCCCAGCGGATCAGCCGGAGCAGGATCCACATCACGCGGCCAGCGGATTGTCCGACCGCTTCGCGTTGTTCGTCACCAAGTTGCTTCGCTTCGGCGCCGACCTGTTTTTTGCGAAACGCTACGGTCATCGCGCCATTGTCCTTGAAACGGTTGCCGCCGTTCCCGGCATGGTTGGCGCGACGGTCACCCACCTCAACTGCCTGCGCAACATGGTCGATGACGCGGGCTGGATACGAACGCTGATGGAGGAAGCCGAGAATGAACGCATGCACCTGATGACGTTCGTCGCCATCGCCAGCCCGACACTGTTTGAGCGGCTCATTGTGCTGGCTGCCCAGTGGCTTTTTTATGTCGGTTTCTTCATTCTGTATCTGGTCTCGGCGCGCACCGCACATCGGGTCGTCGGATATTTTGAGGAGGAGGCGGTGCTGAGTTACACGCTGTATCTCGAGGAGATCGACGCCGGCCGCGTGGCAAACGTTGCAGCACCCGCCATTGCGCGGCACTACTGGAAGCTGCCTGAGGGCGCGAAACTACGCGATGTGGTGCTGGTGGTGCGCGCCGATGAAGCCCACCACCGTGACGTCAATCATGGTTTCGCGGATGTCCTTGCCGGCGAACCCGTCGCGCAAAGGCGTCATGCGCGCTATCCGCCGCATGCCGACAGCGTGCGCATCGACGCTTAGCGCGGTGCGGGCTAACCTGGTTGATTTGGGATTGAGGAAGATCCCAGCCCTTATCGGCGACGATGGTGCGGGGTTCACGGCCCCAACTGTATCGAATGCAGTTTCCCGGTATTTCCTTCCGCCGTTCCCGCCGCGGTTGAACCACCGACGACATAAAATCGCCCGTTCAGGCCGGCAGCAACAACCCCATGCACCGCAATGGGCAGGTTGGGACCGAACTGCCATTCGTTCCTGCCGGCGGTGTAAATCTCGAGACTCGGTTCCAGCCGAAAAGGTCCAGTGAGGATTTCGCCGCCACCGATGACGATCTGGTCGCCCACCACCGCCGCGGCGAACCCGCCACGAGCGCGTGCGATCGGCGGCCCGCTGCGCCAGCGTTCCGTCACCGGATCGTAGATGGTCACGACCGCCGTCTCCGGACTGCGGCCGGCAATCATCCAGATTTCGCCGAGAAATGCCACCACCTGCGAATGATCGCGCTGGCGCAACGACGCCCGGCTGATCTGGCGCGTGGTGCGCTGGACCGGATCGTATTCCTGGAGGGTG
>JANNGY010000103.1:0-2897 GCA_031404095.1 Betaproteobacteria bacterium
CCCACGGCATCGCCAAATACGCAGCAATCGCCTGTGCCGGCCCGTTGCTGGCGGCCGAGCTCGATGCGCTTGGCGCGGCGCTGAAGACACCGAAACGGCCGCTGGTCGCCATCGTCGCCGGGTCCAAGGTGTCGAGCAAGCTCACAATCCTCAAGTCGCTCGCCGATAAGGTCGATCAACTGGTGGTCGGTGGCGGCATCGCCAATACCTTCCTGCTTGCCAAGGAATTTCCGATCGGCCGCTCGCTCGCGGAATGGGACCTGGCCAATGAATCCAAGGCTATCATCGACATGATGTCCGCGCGCGGCGCCGCGGTGCCGATTCCGGTGGATGTGGTGTGCGGCAAGGAGTTTTCTGCCACGACGCCGGCGGTCATCAAGCGCGTCGAGGACGTTGCCGAGGACGACATGATTTTCGACATCGGCCCCGAGACCGCGCAGACCCTCGCCGCCATCATGAAGAATGCCAGCACCATCGTCTGGAACGGTCCGTTGGGCGTATTTGAATTCGACCAGTTCGGCCACGGCACTGAGACACTGGCGCGCGCCATCGCCGATTCCGGCGCATTTTCGATTGCCGGCGGCGGCGACACGCTGGCGGCGATTGCCAAGTACGGCATCTCGGACAAGATATCGTATATCTCCACCGGTGGCGGGGCATTCCTCGAATTCCTCGAGGGCAAGACCTTGCCGGCCGTTGAAATTCTCGAGCAGCGCGCCGCAGGCTGACATCTGCGGCGGTGCGTCACGAGCAAGCAGCAGGTTGTCAGGCGGGTCGCGCAGAAATTCGCGCGGCGCCAAATTCAGCAAAGCAGGCAAGCAAACGAATTTTTGAGCAACGCGGCACGACAACCACGAATTTGCCACTCGTGGCGGTGCCGATTTTTTTACTGGAAATGTACCCATGCAACGTGCCACCAAGATTGTCGCCACCCTCGGCCCCGCCACCTCTTCTCCCGAAGTGCTCGAACGCCTGATCGAAGCCGGCGTGGATGTGGTGCGGATGAATTTCTCGCACGGCACCGCCGAAGATCACCAGAATCGCGCGCGGCTGGTTCGCGAGATCGGCGCCCGCTACGGCAAGCAGATCGGCATCCTCGCCGACTTGCAGGGGCCGAAGATCCGCGTCGGCAAGTTCAAGGACAACAAGATCACGCTGAAAGCCGGCGACAAGTTCATCCTCGATGCCGATTGCGAACTCGGCGACCAGGCTCGCGTCGGCATCGACTACAAGGAACTGCCGCGCGACGTCAGGGCCGGCGACCTGTTGCTGCTCAACGACGGCCTGCTGGTTTTCGAAGTCCTCAGCGTCAAGAAAAACGAGATCGATTGCCTGGTCAAGCAGGGTGGCGTGCTGTCCAACAACAAAGGTATCAATCGCAAAGGCGGCGGCCTCACCGCGCCGCCGCTGACGTCGAAGGATATGGAGGACATCAGGACGGCGTCGCTGCTGAAGGCGGACTTTCTTGCCGTGTCCTTTCCGAAAAGCGGCGCCGACATGTACATGGCGCGCGAACTGATGCGCGCCGCCGGCGGCACCGCCATGCTGATCGCGAAAATCGAACGCAGCGAAGCCGTGACCAACGAGGCGTTGCGGGACATCATGAGTTCCTGCGATGGCATCATGGTCGCGCGCGGCGACCTGGCCGTGGAAGTCGGCGATGCCGCCGTGCCGGCGTTGCAGAAGCGCATGATCCGCATGGCGCGCGAAATGAACAAGCTCACCATCACCGCCACGCAGATGATGGAGTCGATGGTGTCCTCTCCCATTCCGACCCGCGCCGAAGTCTCCGACGTGGCCAATGCCGTTCTCGACGGCACCGACGCCGTTATGCTGTCCGCGGAATCGGCCTCGGGCCAGTATCCGGTGGAAACAGTGGAAGCGATGGCACGCATTTGCGTCGAAGCGGAAAAGAGCGCCGAAGTGAAACTGGATCGCGAGTTCCTTGATCGGGTGTTCACGCGTGTCGACCAGTCGATTGCGATGGCCGCGCTGTTCACTGCCCACCACCTGGATGTGAAGTGCATTGCCTCGCTCACGCAGTCGGGTTCCACCGCACTCTGGATGTCGCGCCTTAATTCGGGCGTTCCCATCTACGCGCTGACCCCCGAAGTGAGCACGCTCACCAAGACCTCGCTGATGCGCGATGTGCGCCCATTCACCCTGGGTTACGAAGGCCACGACCGCGAGAAGCTGATGATCGCTGCCGAAAAGGTATTGCTCGACAACGGCGTGGCGTCGGTCGGTGACATCGTCGTCATCACCATGGGCGAACCCATCGGCCAATCCGGCGGCACCAATACGATGAAGATCGTGACGCTCGGCGAGCATCGCCAGGCGTGACCGCCTTTGGAGAACTGGCGCCGTCCTGGCTGGTACTTACCGGACTCTACGTCACCATGGTTTTCGGGGGCGGAATCGAATGGATACATCGCCGGGACATTGGCCCGTTTAGTCAGGTCCCGATCGTTGTATGGAAGCGGCTACATCACGTCATTTGGCTGCTTGGAACCGTTGCATTTGGCTTGGCTCTTGTCTTCCAGTAGCGAGCACTTTCCGCGCGAACGGGACCCACGTTTGTTGGCTGCCTTTCTGCCCGAAAGCTTGGACCCCCGCCTTCGCGGGGGCAGAACAAAGATCAAAATCACCTGCACTATCCAATCGCCGGGTGGTGCAAACTCCAGCATTCACGCGGCCTCCCGGCAATTATTGCCACAAGCGGCGCGCCAGTGCTTGAGTTTCGCTCGAATATGCGGGCTACCGCGGCCGGTGGGTAAACCAGGCAAAAAACACCGTGCCATCCGCTTTGCGGTCGAGGAACCAGCCTTCGCCCGAGCGCGCATCGCCGCCCCACCAGTGTCCGTTCATCCAGCTTTTGTCGGCGGCGTCGACGCCCT
>JANNGY010000104.1:0-6320 GCA_031404095.1 Betaproteobacteria bacterium
ACCCGATAACGTCGTGATACTCACCGGCAAGGGCGTGCTCGAACTGAAGCGCGGCAACAACGAGGCCGCCCTCGATGCCCTGCTGCGCGCCAGCCTGATCGAGCCGCGCTATGCCCGCGCCCACTTGTACACGGCCGTCGCGTACTACCGGATGGAGCGGCCCGACCGGGCGTTGCAGGAACTCGACAAGGTTGCCGAGTTGGATGCACACGATCCCCTGCCGTACTTGCTGGCGAGTCTTATCAAGGTCGACGGCATTGAGCCGGCGGCGGCGGTACGCGAAGCACGCGAGGCGGTGCGATTGATGCCTTATCTCAAGTCATTTAACCAGGTCGCCAACAACCAGGCCGGGGCCGCAAACCTCGGCAATGCGATGTCCTTCTTCGGCATGGAAAACTGGGCGCGGCATATCGCGCAAGAATCGTATCTGCCGTTCTGGGCGGGGAGCCACCTGTTCCTGGCGGATCGCTATGCCGGTGATTTCAACCGCCGCTCTGAATTGCTGCAGGGCTTCCTGCTCGACCCGATCGTGTTCGGCGCATCGAACCGCTACCAGTCGCTGGCGGAAACGCCGGGACATTACGCTAACGTGTCGGCTCGATACAACCAGAGCGATGACCTGAAGCTGGTCGAGCCGGTGGTGACGGTCAACGGGTACTTGCTCGCGCCCACGCCGGTGGCGTACTTCGTCGAGGGCATCGCTACCCACATCACGCCAGGGAATACCGCGCTCAGTGCTGATGCGAGAACTTTCACCGCCGCGCTGGGATTCCGCCCGCGTTGGGACACGGGATTTTTCATTTACGCGAATCGCCTGGCGGCGGACATCGATATCGGCACCCGCGATGTGACCGGCCTCTTCCAGCGCGTATCCGGCTACAACAACCGTATCGATGCCGGTGGTCACCATGCCCTCGACGTCAATTCGCAATTCTGGTTCAAAGCCGGCTATGGGCGCGAGGAATCCACCGTGGACGAGCAGTCGAGTATCGTGTTGCCGGGTCTCACTTTTGTCAGGCAAACCGGTTTTGAGACGCGGCCATCCGCGGC
This sequence comes from Betaproteobacteria bacterium, assembly GCA_031404095.1. GTDB lineage: Bacteria > Pseudomonadota > Gammaproteobacteria > Burkholderiales > Usitatibacteraceae > UKL13-2. Next base: position 1,051 of record JANNGY010000104.1, read on the forward strand.
GGACGCACAATTGCGGCACACCATGCTGCGCGGTGATGGAAACGCCAACGAAGTCACCTGGGGACTCGAGGGCGCGCGCCTCAAGACCGTGAACGCCGTATTGCAGGATGCCAGCCTGCACGCGCCCGGCAGAACGGTTTCGCGCAATACGCTCGATTCGACCGATCGCGATGACTCCGCCCTCGCCTATGGGTCGATGCGGATGTCGGGCTCGAAGGAATCTGCGCAATGGACCCTTGAGGCACAGCTGGGTTGGATCGACTATCGCAAGGAACGTGATTTTTATATTACGTCGCAAGGTTCGGCCACCAACATCACCGAGAACTATCGCCGCAATCGTGCCAATGGCGCACTCGGCGTCGTGTACCGCGAAAGTGCGGGGCAGGTTGCGCGCTTTGCCTGCCGGGAATGGACGCGTCCGGCATCGCTCAACACGCTGGCGCCGGTTGCGGTGGCGGGGATCGTGACCGATGATCAACTGGTTTTTCCGGGCGGAAACGCGTCGCGCTGCCGTGGGCAGATTGAATGGGAGACGAATTCAAACACCTTCATGTCATTCGGTGCGGAATGGCAGGACATCCGCAATTTGTATTCGCCGCTCGATGGGGTCCTCAATACACGCACCGATGTCACCAACCTCGATCGCCTGCGCAACCGCACCCTGCCCCTGCCGCCTAAACCCGACGCACTTGAAGACACGCCGGTGTTCTCGTTGGCAACATTGACGCGCGTCGACTTGTCGATTGAACACATCGTCACGCCGTCGCTGGCCGCGCGCTTTAGTTACATCTACACCGAAAGCGCCAACCAGCACGAAGCTTTCCGCGATAACGCCATTCCCTACCTGCCACGCCACCAGGCGGCCGTGGGCGCGACGTGGACCTATGCCGCGCGCAGCTATGCCAGCGCGCAGGCCGTGTTCCGCTCGACGCGCTTCGCTGACGAAACCAACCAGATCAAGCTTGAACCCGGCTGGGACCTGCAACTGCGTGCCTACCTCGAATTCGACCGCAAGCACTGGTCGCTGGAAGGCTATGCGCTCAATCTGCTGAAGAAGAATGCGTCGGACGTGTTTGGGGTGATTGTCAATTATCGGTTTTGACACGGCAGATAGTTGTTTCGTTGCTAGTGGGTGGGCGGATACAATCGGCGTATTACTAATGGACGTCGCACCAAATCACTCTGGATTTGGCTTCCAGACATTTTGAATTCGTCGTCCCCGCGAATGGTGAAGGCATGCCTTCACCCCAGCGACTCTCACTGCACGCCACTGGGTCCCCGCTTTCGCGGGGAAGACGGCAAGATTTAACCAGGTGTCGTTCGAATAATCACAAAATGCTGACCCGACTCCGCTCCAAACTCCGTTCCGCACCTGTTGCCGTGGCACTCATCACTCTGGCAATGCTCGCCGCCCTGAGCGCGTCGGATAGCTGGCGCCTGCTGGAATTCAAGGGCTACGATCTGCTGATGGCGACCAATGCGCCGGGCCGTTCGGCACTGCCGATTACCATCATCGGCATCGATGAGCCGTCAATTGCGCAAATCGGCATGCGCTTGCCCTGGCCACGGCGTCTGCATGGTGAACTGATCGATCAACTGGTCCGTTCCGGCGCGCTGCTGATTGCGTTCGATGTGGGCTTTTCTGAGTCGACAACCGAAGAAGATGACCGACTGTTCGCGCAGGCGATATCTAAGGCCGGCAACGTGGTCCTTACCGCACACATGGACCGCCACGAAACAAAGTACGTGCGCCAATGGTCACGCGTAGATCCATTGCATCTGTTCAAGGAAGCCGGTGCAGCAAGTGGATTTGCCGAAATTCCTCGCGACATCGATCTGGTGCTGCGGCGAATGCCAGAGGGCAAAGATGTGTTCTGGCGTGAAATTCTCGTCCGCGCCAATCTCGTCCGACAAGGGCTAATCGAAGAGCCGCCGACCCAAGACGGCAAGATGATTGGTTACGTTGGCCCGGATCACACTTTTCCCTATGTCTCCTATTACCAGGCGTTGCGCGCCGATACTCATCTGCCACCAGACGTCTTTCGCGATCAGATCGTTTTGATTGGTCGTGACGTGAAATCGGCCGCAGAGACTGGTGGCGGCGACGACAATTTCGCCACGCCATTCACCGGCTGGACAGGCGGCTGGCTAACGCCCGGCGTCGAAATTCACGCCAACGCCATGGAGAGCGCCATCTCGCGACGCAGTGTGACACCGCTGCCTTGGAGCTGGAATTTTGCGCTGATAGCGTTCGCTGTCATCGCCAGCGCCCTTTTGATGCGCCGCTGGCGCCCCTTCGTCAGTGCCGCCGCCGGATTATCTTTGCTCGCTGTCATTGCCATCGGCGACTGGTGGCTGTTTACGCAATACCTAATCTGGTTGCCGGCGCTGGGGGCGATGCTCAGCGTGATCATGGTCTATACGGGCCTGGGCGGCCACGCATACTTCTCCGAGCAACGTCAGCGTCGCGAAACCCGCCATGCATTCTCCATGTACCTCGCACCGGAAGTGGTCGACCAGATCATGGCGCACCCGGAGAAATTGAAACTGGGCGGTGAGCGCCGCGAGATCACGTTGGTGTTCACCGACCTGAAGGGATTCACCAGCATTTCCGAACAACTCGGGCCCGAGGAAGTGACACAACTGTTGAACGAGCATTTCACGCGCGCCACCGCGATCATCAAACAGCATGGCGGCACCGTGAACCGCTTCATCGGCGACGCCATCATGGCCATCTGGGGCGCGCCGCTGGCGGATGAAAGGCACGGGCTGAATGCCTGCCTCGCCGCGCGCGACATGCAACTCGACATGCAAAAGCTCCGCGATGAGTTCGTGCAGCGCGGCCTGCCGCCAATTTTCATGCGCGTCGGTATCCATACCGGACCGGCCATCGTCGGTAATCTCGGCGCGTCGGACAGATTCGATTACACCGCGATCGGTGACAGCGTGAACCTGGCGGCACGCCTCGAGGGGGTGAACAAGTTCTATGGGACCGAGATTCTGGTGAGCAGCGCGACCGCACAGCTACTGGGGGGAGTGCTGCCATTGCGACCCGTGGACCGGGTGATCGTCAAAGGCAAGACGGAAGCGGTGGAGATATTTACCGTTTCCGATCACGCAGAGGTGAACTTGTTAGCCACCAAGGCATTGCAGGGATATCGGCAGCAGGACTGGGACGCGAGCGAGGAATTGTGGCGCCAGATTCTCGCATTGCTTCCCTGGGACAAGATTTCGTCGATCTATCTTGAACGCATCGCGATAAACCGGGCGCAGCCCCCTGCTTCAGACTGGGACGGTTCGGTCGCACTGGACAAGTTGTAGGGTGCGCACCGCGCACGCTTGAAAGAGCCGCGTCAATTGGCGTTCCACTCCGCGCCAATCAGTCGTCTTCAAATCGGCGTGCGCGGTGCGCACCCTACCGCAAACGGCTTCCCTCGAAAATAAGCGTCACGGTTATGGAAACATCGCCGTAGGATGGGTTGCGCGGGGCGCTACCCATCCTACGTCTATATCGGCGACTGCGCCTGCAGCATCCGTTCGACATACCGCGCCAGTTGATCGATCTCAAGATTGACTTTTGCTCCCTTTCGCAAAAGCCGGATTGTCGTGACTTGATGTGTGTGCGGGATGATGTTGATCTCGAAAATCGCGTTGCCGTTAGCCGAATCGCTCACCGTGTTTACCGTCAGCGAGACACCATTGACGGTTATCGATCCCTTGCGCGCGACAAATTTCGCCAGCGGGTTCGGCGCTTCGATTTCCAGCCGCCAGGAAGCGCCAAGATCTTCCATCGCGGTGACCAGGCCGACGCCGTCGATATGTCCGCTCACCAGGTGGCCGCCGATGCGATCGCCGAAGCGCAGTGATTTCTCCAGGTTCACTTCGGCGCCCTGGACCAGTCCCGTGGTCAACGACAGTGTCTCGTTGGAAACGTCCACGGAAAATGTCTCAGGTCCCTTTGCCACCACCGTGAGGCAGCAGCCACCGACTGATATGGAGTCGCCAATCGACACGTTATGCAGGCCGAGGCGCGGCGCCTTGATGGTGAGATGGGTGTTGGCGGGCGTCACGTCCGCGGTTTCGATGATGCCGGTGGTTTCGATGATGCCGGTGAACATGGGCGTGCTTTCAATTGCTATGCGGTTCAAATCTCTGTCACCCCGGCGAACAACCACGAGGGTTGTGCCGGGCCGGGGCGACAGTACCTTGGCCTTTACGGCACGGAGCGCCAGTGGCAAGTACGACCGACAGGAATCATTGGCTGTTTAATACCCTTGCCGTGATCCGCAAATCAGATCCCACTTGCCGAACGTCCGAAATATGTAACCGGGTGCGCTCATCCAGACTCTTCAATTCCGGCAGCGCGAACAATCCGCGCGCGCTGTCACCAAAAATACTCGGCGCCACATAGGCAATGATCTCATCGACCACGCCTGCCGCCAGCAATGACGCATTCAGTTTGGCGCCGGTTTCAACCATGATTTGATTGAGCCCGCGCTGCGCAAGCTGTTCCATCATCTTCACCAAGTCCACTTTGCCTTTGACCGCTTCAACGGCCACATGCATGACCGTCGCGCCACCGGCAACCAATGCCTGCTCGCGCGCCGGATGATTCGCCGCGGTCGCAATCAGGACATTTCCGCCCTGCAGGATGCGCGCGCTATCCGCCACATCGAGACGGCTATCCAGCAGTACCCGCAATGGCTGGCGCTCGCACGGCACATCGCGCACCGTCAGCGCCGGATCATCCGCAATCAGCGTGCCGATGCCGGTCATCACCGCGCAGGCTTCGGCGCGCAGGCGGTGCACATCGCGCCGCGCATCGGCACTGGTGATCCATTTCGATTCGCCGTTGGCCAGCGCCGTCTTGCCATCGAGCGTGGCCGCAACTTTCAGTGTCACCCACGGGCGGCCGCGCGTGACCCTTGCCAGGAACGCCTTCAGGCTGCGCGCGGCCTCGGCTTCCATCAGGCCGATGTCGACCTGGATGCCGGCCGCGCGCAGGCTGGTGTGACCCGCGCCGTCCACGCCGTCGAAAGGATCATGCAGCGCTGAGACGACCCGTGCGACTTTCGCCGCAATCAGCAAGTTTGAACACGCCGGGCCGCGCGAGCGCGCGTGTGGAACGCAAGGCTCCAGCGTGGAGTAAACCGTGGCGCCCTCCGGGGACGTGGCACAGGCATCCAGCGCCATCGCCTCGGGCGCGGCATCAGGTTCCCTCCCCGGCGTTAATCAGTTCCTGTTCACAGGCCGCGATGTCGATGTGCAGT
>JANNGY010000105.1:0-6553 GCA_031404095.1 Betaproteobacteria bacterium
CGGCAATTCTCGCGATCTAACATTTCAGTCAAAACCGCTCCCTTTGGTCGCTGGACGGCGCAAAAGCGCGCCGCCTTTTACCTTGGTCGTTAGACTGCACACAAATGCCCTCGCGCAAGCCTCCATCCAGCACGAAGCCGGGCGAAGCCACTGACAGCCAGATTGAGGCTGAGGCTGCACTTGCCTCGTTCATCGCAAAGTTCGAACCCAAGCATGCTGAGTTGATCAGAGACTGTCGAAGAGAAATGAGAAGAATCTTCCCCACGGCCATTGAGCTTGTGTACGACAACTACAACTTCTTCGTTATAGGCTACTCTTCTTCGATGCGGCCATCAGACTGCATCGTTTCAATCGCCGCAGCGGCAAACGGCGTCGGTCTTTCCTTCTACTACGGTGCAACCCTGCCAGATCCAGCCGGAATGCTTGAAGGAAGCGGCAAGCAGAATCGCTTCATCCGGCTGCCAACCGCGAGCAAGCTGCGAGAACCAGAAGTACTCAAGCTCATTCGGGCCGCTGCAGCGCACGGGAAAATAAGACTACCGAGTACCGGCCAAGGGCATCTGATCATCAAGTCGGCCTCCGCAAAGCAGAGGCCGCGGCAGCGTGCAAAGAGTGCGGCCTAACCCCTCGCTCAAGCGAAGCGCCAACGGCAGGCCACCAGGCCCGGTCTGGCGGTACGCGGTACATTTTCGTCAGCCTGGGCCAAGCGTCCTGCCGTCGTCGCCCGCTTGGCTCGAACATTTTGCGGCGGGAGACAGTCGCCGCTCTTGACATACCATTTGTGGTATATCCATAATGTGACATGTGGCAAATTGAAGAGCACCGTCGCGTTGACAGGCAACTCTCGGGTGCTGTCCCCATCGAAGTCCTGAAGCGCTACGAAAAATGGAAGGACATCGCGAGAATTTCGGGACCACCAGGCTTACGAGCCATCAGGGGGTTTCACGATGAGGCATTGTCTGGGGAGTGGAAGGGCCATCGTTCCTCGCGTCTCGGAATTCAGTGGCGCGTGATCTACCGAGTAATTGGAAAAGTGCTTCAGATTCAGGTTGTTCAAGTCACCGCCCACGATTACAGGAAGGCATGATATGAAAGATTTTCGTCCTGCGAAAAAACGCGTTGAGGTGTCGGTTGGAGAATCCGTGCGCATTCTTCGCGAACTCCAAGAGCTGAGCCAAAGCCAGCTTTCCGAACTAACCGGTATTCCACAAGCGACCATTTCGGCTATAGAGAATGGCCGAGTCAATTTGGGCGTGGAACGCGCCAAGACTTTTGCCCGCGCCCTCAATTGCCACCCTGCCGTACTTGTTTTCCCTGGCTGGGAAGTTCCCCTTGAGCATGCCGCATAACACGGCGGTCGAGCGGACCGGCCAGCATCGGCCGGTCGTTCACCTTGGACAGTAGGCCGCAAAGGGAACACCCGCAATGATGAAGCGACTTGAACATGCCAACCTCTGTGTCCACGATATTGACGCAGTGATCCGTTTTCTGACCACGGCGTTCCCTGAATTCAGGATTCGTAAAGACACGACAGAAGCGGACGGCTCTCGTTGGGTGCACGTGGGAAACGACGAAACCTACATTGCGCTCAACCAGGCAAAGGCGCAGGAACCAAAACGCGGAACGCCGTACAAGGGCAGGCCAGGATTGAACCATCTTGGCTATGAGGTTGACGACGTTGAGGCAATACAGCGCAGACTTCGCGCGGCCGGATATCAGGATTCAACGTTTCCGAACGAGCATCCCTATCGCAAGCGCATCTATTTCTACGATCCGGAAGGGAACGATTGGGAGTTCGTGCAGTATTTTGCCAACGATCCAGCCAAGCGACACGATTATGAATTGCCGGATCGTTGATTGCGGCCTGACCTCTCGCTCAACCGGGCCGCCCGCCGGCGGAGCTGCGCGCCGTCCGCTCACGGCCAGTTGTCGATGCCTTGCGGACCCTCTAGTAGACAACAGGCCGCGGGCACATCGCTTGAAGTCGATCCCTTCGTTCGAAGGATGCCGAATGTTCGTGGCGAGCATTACCTAAGTCATCAGGCGCACAAGTCATGAGTACCACGGCAAAATTGATTTTCTTTTGCGGCAAAATGGCGGCGGGAAAATCCACGCTGGCGAGAGATTTGGCCCGGCGGGAAAACGCCGTTCTCATGGTGCAGGACGAATTCCTCGAACGCCTGTTCCCGGGCGCGATCACCGACAAACCGGGATTCGTCAAGTACTCTTCCCGCGTGAAGAACGCGTTGGCGCCACACGTCTGTGGGCTCCTGTCGAGGGGTATCTCCGTCGTTCTCGACTTTCCCGGCAACACCAAAGTGCAGCGCGCATGGTTCCGTGAATTGTTCGAGAGCGCCAATGCCGGGCATGAATTGCACTTAGTGGAAGCGTCGGATGCGTTGTGCAAGAGCCAGCTTAAGCAGCGAAGCCGGGAATTGCCGGCAGGCGCTCCCTGGACCACGGACGCGGAATTCGACGCAATCACCGCTTACTTTCAGCCCCCATCAGAGGATGAAGGGTTCAATGTCGTCTTTCATGAACGCGCCTGACAACGGGCTGGAACTGAAGACCCGGGCGTTACGCGCCCGGGTGCTTTCGCGTTGCCCGCCGGCCGCGCAACGCGGGCGTTGGTCGTCATGATCGCGTACTCGGACTCGCTCGAAGCACTCGACGCCCGTGACCTGGAGGGATTCCTGGCGCATTGGGACTTTGTGCCGCCCGTGGGAACGCTCGCGGCGATGCTCAAGCAAAGCACCGCGGTAATTCTGGCGCGTGATATCGCTACCGGCAGGCTTTGTGGCTATGTGACCGCACTCAGTGACGGAATTACCTGCGGCTATATTTCCGCGTTGGAAGTACGGCCCGAATACCGTGGTCGGGGAATTGGACGTGAGCTATTGCGGCAGATGGTCGAGCGGCTGGACGTATATGGCATCTACCTGTCCTGTGCGCCTTCCATGGTGCCGTTCTACCTTGCCGCGGGATTTAGCGGCGTGACGGCGATGTCGCGGCGGAAGAAGCCGTAAGTAGAATGGCAGATGACGCATAACAACGTTTTCGAGCGGGACGCGGGATACAAGCTCGGCTACGTCTCGCGCGGGCCGGCGGTCGGTACGCGGCCGTGCCGCCAGATGGATTGAAGCCACGAAATCAAGCCTTGGAGGGACAAATGTACGAAGCGAAAACCAAGCCAACCCAAGTTAGCGTCAGCACCTACCTGGCTGGCATCGAAGACGAGGCGCGCCGCAAGGACTGCAAGACGCTCGCGGCGCTGATGAAGCGTGTCACGGGCTTTACGCCGAAAATGTGGGGGGCAAGCATCGTCGGCTTCGGCAGCTACCATTACAAGTATGAGAGCGGGCACGAAGGCGACTCGTGCCTTGCCGGTTTTTCTTCGCGCAAGACCGATATCAGCATCTACGTCGTCTCGGGATTCGAGGGCCGCGATGACCTCCTGGCGAAGTTGGGCAAATACAAGACGGCAAAAGTCTGCCTGTATGTGAAGCGCCTGGCGGATATCGATGCTGCGATCCTGGAGAAACTCGTCAAGGACTCGGTCGCCGAAATGAAGAAGCGTTATCCCAAATGAATGCTCTGATGCCGCTCACCGGCCAGCCAATCACCGGCGCCGGCGGCGCTGGAAGCCGAAGCGGCACTTTGACGTCATGATTCCCCTGGTCATTCGTGTGGACGATTTGAGCGGCCCGGACATTGCCCTGCTGCTGCGCGAGCATTTGCAAGGCATGTCGCTACTTTCGCCGCCGGAGAGCGTGCACGCGCTGGGCATCGAGGCGCTGCGCAAACCCGACATCACCTTCTGGAGCGTTTGGCAGGGCGACGAACTGGCGGGCTGCGGCGCGCTGAAGGAGCTGGACCGCGATCACGGTGAAATCAAATCGATGCGTACGGCATCGGACTATTTGCGCCAGGGTGTCGCGACCCGGCTCCTCGCGCACATCATTGCCGAAGCCGGACGCCGCCAGTATCGGCGGCTCAGCCTGGAAACCGGCACGGTAGAGGGCTTCGCGCCGGCCCATCGCCTCTATGCCCGGTATGGGTTTCGCGATTGCGGGCCGTTTGCATCCTACCTCGAAGACCCGCACAGTGTGTTTATGACGCGGGAGGTCTAGGGGATTGTTGAAAAGCTAGTGTAGTGCTTCGTATTTAATGCGACTTAAGTTCATTTTCACCACTTCGCTCCTTCCCCCATTTTCATGGGGGAAGGAGGCACATTTGGCGGCGATCATGCGAATACTTGCATAAGTTCCAAACAGAATGAAGCACTACACTAGCACACGGAAAATGGAAATTTTCATTTCAAAATCCCCATGGCGACGGGCTGCAAGAAATTGGCCGTCTCCGCAATCCCTCATTGGTCTGATTCGCCGCCGGCCGGATCAATATCCGTTCATTCCCTTCGGCATACAATCTGCCTCGGATCCCGAGTAACACTCATCCACCCAGTCAAAGGAGATACGCATGGCTCACTATGTCGACGGATACGTCATACCGCTGCCGAAGAAAAATCTCGACGCCTACCGGCGCATGGCGCGCAAGGCGGGCAAGATTTGGCGCGAACACGGCGCGCTGGAAGTCCGCGAATGCATTGCCGACGATGTGAAGCCCGGCAAGTACACCTCCTTTCCACAGGCCGTGAAACTGAAGGCGGGTGAAGTGGTGGTGTTTTCGTGGATTATTTACAAGACGCGCAAGCAGCGCGACATCGTGAATGCGAAGGTCATGAAGGATCCGCGCCTCGCGGCAATGATGAACCCGAAAGAAGCGCCGTTCGATGGCAAGCGAATGTTCTGGGGCGGCTTCAAGACCATTGTCGAACTTTGATGCCGCGAATGCTCTGGACAGGAGGAATCCATGGGACGTTCCGTCATCGCTGTATATAAGCCGAAACCGGGCAAGGGGGCGGCACTGGACGCCGTCGTCGCCCGGCACTGGTCGGTATTGAAAAGCCAGGGCCTGATTACCGATCGGCCGGCGTACATCATGCGTGCGGCAGACGGCACGATCGTTGAAGTGTTCGAATGGCTCTCGCCGCAGGCCATCGAGCAGGCCCACCACAACGCAGAAGTGCAGAAGTTGTGGGCGGTGTTTTTCGATGCCTGCGAATTCATTCCGGTCGGCAGCTTGCCCGAAGCGCAGAAGTTATTTTCGGAGTTTGAGTCGGTCGACGCCTGACGCGTTGCCGGTCTGCCTGCACGGGAACTCTGCGAAGCGACGGTCCGGCATGATCCCCGGAAAGCGCTTCGCGCATTCCGGGCTACCGTCCTTGATTCACCGCCATTCCTGCGCGATGACCCGGCCCGACAACGTGCAGTGCTTGCGAGCGGTCACAACCTTTCAAACACCGCCGCGATCCCCTGCCCGCCACCGATGCACATGGTCACCAGCGCATAACGGCCACCGACGCGATGCAGTTCGTAAATCGCCTTGGTCGCGAGGAAAGCGCCCGAGCAGCCGATCGGATGGCCGAGCGCAATGGCACCGCCGTTCGGATTGGTTTTTTTCATATCGAGTTCGAGCGCGCGTGCCACCGCGATCGCCTGCGCGGCGAAGGCCTCGTTGCTTTCAATCACGTCCATCTGGTCGAGCGTGACGCCGCCTTTTTTCAGCGCCAGCCTCGACGCCGGGATCGGGCCTTCGCCCATGACCTCGTTCGGCACCCCGGCGACCGCGTAGGAAACCAGTCGCGCCATCGCCTTATGACCCGCCGCGGCGGCCACCGCCGCATCGGCCAGTACGAAGAACGCGGCGCCATCGTTGACACCGGAAGCGTTGCCGGCGGTGACGGTGCCTCCCTCCTTCTTGAACGCGGGCTTCATTTTTGCCAGCGTTTCCATGGTGGTGGTGGGCCGCACGTGCTCGTCGGTATCGAACACCACCTCGCCCTTCTTGGTTTGCTTGACGATCGGCACGATCTGCGATTTGAAGCGCCCTTCGGCGATCGCCGCCGCCGCGCGGCGATGCGATTCCACCGCGAGCGCATCCTGCTCCTCGCGGGTGATGCCCCATTTGGTGACAAGGTTCTCGGCGGTGATGCCCATGTGGCCCACGCCAAACGGATCGGTGAGCGTGGCGACCATCATGTCGATCAGCTTGGTATCACCCATGCGTGCGCGCGGAAACCTGCGCCATCGAGCAGTTGCTGCGGATCGCAGCGGCAGCCGGTGAGGTCACCGATGAGATGCAGACCGTTCATTTGCGTCCCCTCCAAAATGCGAAGGCGCAGCCTGCCGATAAGGAAACCAGGCTGCGCCTTCCATCCGCGGCTACCGCCGCAAAACAGAGATTTTCAATCGCGTTCAATTCGTTCAAAACCTCCTAAACGTCGTTTGTGCCCTTGATTTTTTCGACAACTGCATCGATCAATCTTCGAGCAATCGAGATTTTGCTTGGAAGTTTAGGTAATTGCAATACTTCGAACCAATTTGCGGCTTCGATTTCTCCCTCTTGCGGCCGGATCTCGCCGCTCACCCAATCGCAAACGAACGCGATCATCAGCGAGTGCGGGAACGGCCACGACTGGCTTGCGAAGTAG
>JANNGY010000106.1:0-4607 GCA_031404095.1 Betaproteobacteria bacterium
AACGGCGCAGATTACGATGCAGGCAATCGTGGTCAACCTGCGACGCTGGGTGACGCTTGACGCCCAAGGTGCGTCTGCAGCATGAGGAAAGGGGGAAATACCCCCGAAAAACGAGGAAAATCGTCTATGGAAACGTAAAAACCTGAAATGTTCCGCTGAAAAAATGCGCAGACCGCGCTACGCGATGAAAATAGAGGTTTTTAGAAGTTCCCGTTACCAAAACTCAAGCATTGGCGCGCCTTTCCAGGCATTTATCGTTGGGAGAGCGCGCCAGATGGCGATCTGCAATACCTGACGCGGGCGTGCTTTAAGATTGCCAGTTATCGATGCATTCGTTGTCCCAATGATTCTAAAGAGGTCTCATCGTGGAATTCTTCCTGCAAATCGTACTCATCCTGGCCTGCCTGTTCTACGGCGCACGCAAGGGCGGCATCGCCCTAGGCTTGCTCGGCGGTATCGGCGTCGTCATCCTGGTATTCGCCTTCAAATTGCCGCCCGGCAAACCGCCCGTCGACGTGATCCTCACCATCGTCGCCGTCGTCGCGGCCTCAGCCACTCTTCAGGCCTCCGGGGGCCTTGATGTTCTGCTGCAACTGGCCGAGAAGATACTGCGGCGCAATCCCAGGTATGTGTCGATCCTGGCGCCGTTCACCACCTGCACGCTGACCATGCTGTGCGGCACCGGTCACGTCGTCTACACGATGCTGCCGATTATTTATGACGTGGCGATCAAGAACAACATCCGGCCCGAGCGGCCGATGGCGGCGTCATCGATCGCCAGCCAGATGGGCATCATGGCGAGCCCGGTGTCGGTTGCGGTGGTATCGCTGGTGGCGTTCCTCGCCAAGGCGCCGGCCGGGTCGCCGATCATCGACTTCGTCACGCTGCTGTCGATCACCATTCCGTCCACGCTGGTGGGTGTGCTGATGATCGGCATCTTCAGCTGGTTTCGCGGCAAGGACCTCGACAAGGATGAAGCATTCCAGAAACTCATCGCCGATCCGGAGAGCAGGAAATTCGTCTATGGCGACACCACCACGCTGCTCGACAAGAAACTGTCGGCGCATCAGTGGACGGCGATGTGGATATTCGTCAGCGCGATCGTCGTGGTCGCGTTGCTGGGTGCGATGCCGGCGATGCGGCCGCTGGTGGCCGGCAAGCCGCTGTCGATGGTGCTGACCATCCAGATGTTCATGCTCATGGCCGGCGCCTTCATCATTATTTTCACCAGGACCAATCCGACCGCCATCGCCAAGAACGAAGTGTTCCGCGCCGGCATGATCGCGGTGGTCGCCGTGTTCGGCGTGGCATGGATGGCGGATACCGTATTCGAGGCGAATCTGCCGCAGATCAAGGCCGCCCTGTCGGACGTCGTGAAAACGCAACCGTGGACCTATGCGCTGGCGCTGCTGATCGTGTCCAAGCTGGTCAATTCGCAGGCGGCCGCGGTCAGCGCCATGGTGCCCGTGGCGCTTTCCATCGGTGTGCCGGCCGGCTACGTGGTCGCATTCGCGGCAGCCTCATACGGCTACTACATCCTGCCGACCTACCCGAGCGACCTGGCGACGATTCAGTTCGATCGTTCCGGCACCACCCGCATCGGTAAGTACGTCATCAACCACAGCTTCATCCTGCCCGGGCTGATCGGCGTGTTCAGTTCCTGCGTATTCGGCTATATCCTGGCGACCGGGCGCGGTCTGGTTTGACATTTTGCCGTCGCGGGTTGCGCCACGGCGAACTCGACTCCCGGCGGTGAGGCTGGCTCGTCTGCGGCACACTCGCCGGTGAGCGTTATCGCCGCCGGCTGGGCAAGCGCGAGCGCCTGTTCGAATGGGCGGTGCCGGTCGCTTGCCCCCATCATGGGTGTACGGTAGCGCACCGACACCACCGGTATAGACAGCGCAGGCTATTGCGGGTGCAGATATCAACGTCAGACATTCCCCAACACTCCCCCACGCGGGCATCCACTGCCGCCCCGGCTGACATCCCGTCACTGGCCGCCACATCTCGACGATTGGCCTGCTATCCCGGCCAAGACATGTCTCTCGCACCACAGCCAGACAGCCTCCCGCACACACGCACCTTCGTGCCAATGCATTCTTGCTGGCGTTGCATCGGTCGCGCCCGCTCGCGACCGGCGCAACACGCAATGACGATCGGCGACATCGCCGGATTTCCAGCGTCGGCGCGCTGGTGCGACCAGCCGCTCGCCATCGGCGCAGATCCTCCCGGATACCGGCATATCACCGACGATCCGCAGGCCTTGCGCTGCCAACACATGACCTTCGAGATTCACAACCTGAGCGGAAAAACGGTACGCGGTATCGAAATCGAACTCGCCGGCCTCGCGCCGGCGGATGTCTTCCGCGCCTATTACCTCAATCGGCATGGCACACCCGTGATTGTGACGACGCGAAACACCGTCTGCATACGCTTCGAGTGCCTCTGGAGGGTTGCTGCCGAGCACCTTTCGCATAACTGCAGGCCACCAGCCGGAGTGAATCCCGGAATGACATCACCCGTCGTCTGGGAACTGGCACTCCACGGCAGCGGTACCAGTGAGAGGTTTCGCCTCGAAATGAGCAACAGCAATGTGGTCGCGACCTATCGGTGGCTGGTTGCGTCCGATACTCCCGGCGACAGCCTGTTTGCTGAAAACCTGCCGGTATTCATCCTCGACGCCCGCACCCGTCCGTTCACCACACAGCGTCCAATTCAATTGTGACCGCCGCAATGCACCGCACGCCAGGCGAAACGTGCCATTCACCCGTGGCGTGGCGCCATCGTTAAGTGCGCTATCGAACAGATTCCGGCCCCGACTACCCGCATTCTTGCGTCTGGAGGAACGCCATGTCTTGCAAACCCGATTTCGCAGTTGCCGAAACAGCGACTGCCGGCGCACCCCGCACTACCGCCCGCAAGTCGAGTTCGCGCCTTGGCCGCGAAATAGCGACTTTCCCGGCTCTATTCCGCCGCTGACCATGGCCAATTCCTGCCTTTCCATGCATCAAGTCGACGCCTATCCCGACAACCTGTTCGCGGTCCTGCCGCCGGTAACGGCGTGCATGGACGCGACGACGCCGGGAAGCCGGATTGTCAGCCTGATCACCGACTCCCCGATCCGGCATCGCTCGCGCAAGCCGGGGGATTACCTGTTTCGCGCCGGCGATGAGTTCCGGTTTCTGCTTGTGCTGAATGCAGGATTCGCCAAGACCTGCTATGTGTCAGAGGATGGTCGCGAACAGACCACCGGATTTCATTTGCCCGGGGATATTCTCGGTCTGGATGCCGTTGCCGCCGGTGCCTACGGTTGCGATGGGATCGCCGTCGATGCATGCGAAGTCCTGGCCATTCCGTACGACGCCGTGATTGCCCATGGCCAGAGCAATCCGGCACTGGTCGGCGAGCTTTATCGCGCCTTCAGTTCGGAGATCCGCAACGAGCGGGACCTGATGCTGAGCTTGCGCAGCCTGCCTGCGGAAGGACGGGTCGCGGCATTTCTGCTGGAAATGTCGCTGCGTTTTGCCGCGCGGGGCTTCTCGGCAACCGAGCTTCAACTGCGACTGACGCGCCAGGAAATCGGCAGCATGCTTGGATTGAAACTGGAAACGGTCAGCCGCGCGTTCTCCCGCTTTGCCAAACTGGGCCTGATCAACGTCTACCTGCGCGAGATCGTGCTGCTGGATCGCGACGGCCTGCTGGGGATTATTGCGAAATCAACCGGACGCGACCGCGTACGCCGGAAGGCGCCCGTGACCAGCCTGACTGCCGGAATACACGATGTGTTTCCGATCTCACCTGCAATGCGAAATTCGGACCGGCACATCGCATCGCAGTGAGTGCTGGACGCGTACCAGGTTAGGGCGTCAGGCACGAGATCCTCCACCGTAAATCCAGCCGGTTCCGCCACCGCGGGAATCAGCTCGCGTTGGGACGCGGCGCCGGATCGATGATCGTGCCGCCCTCGCCTTCCCAAGTGTTGTTTGCTTGCTTCGAAAGCTTCCTGGTTGCGAGCAAGTGGTTTCTCTGCATCACGCCCTGCACGAAGCATCCGACCAGCCAGGCACCGGCGCCCGCAAGGAGCAAGCCGGCAATTGTTGAATTCCGTTTCATTTGACCTCCGATAAATCATCTTCGAAGGCCCATGTTGAGACATGCGGGCACGCTTGCTTATCGGATGTGTTCCGACCTTGACGTAGGAGCGGGCTTACAAAGCGCGCCCGGGACCCATGGCACTCGAACAAGCTCACCCCGCCACGGAACCCTGGTCGTATTGATCCTGCGATTGAATAGGCTGGAAATTCCAGCTTGTTCAATCGCCGTATCAAAAGGATGGGTATCGCGCACCCCATCCTGCGGCGGCGTGAGCGCCTTAGCCGGGCACATGACGGTCACGCCGTACTCGCCAGGGCAAGTTCATCGGGCGTGAGCCAGCGCCACTGCCCGGCTGCCAGGTCGGCCGGCATTGGCAATTGGCCGATCTGGCTGCGATGCAGTGTCAAGCTTCTCGAGCCTTCATGCGGGTACGGCTCGTTTGTCGCACCTGCGGTTGAGCGGCTCATCAAATCGGCGCACACCCGAGGAATTAAGGCGCAAGCGCTGGAGGG
>JANNGY010000107.1:0-7283 GCA_031404095.1 Betaproteobacteria bacterium
ACTTTGTCTTTTGAAACCCGCTTGCGGCTCTCGCGAACCTCGTCTTCATCCGCATGTAACTTGTGCAAGAAGCGATGCACCACCGGCGCGAACACCACACCGGCACTCATCACCAGCATCAGGCCCGAGTAAATCGCATAACACCCTGAGAAGATTTTTGCACCAGTGGTGTCGGGAACGGCCAGCGGCCCCATGCCGGAAAGTATCATCGCCGCATTGGCGAAGGCGTCGGCCCAATCGAGAGCCGGGAAAAAGTAACGGTAGCCGGCCATGCCGATCGCCAGCGAAAGCGCAATCAGCCCAATGCCCAGCAGGACAGCGCGCATCAGGCGCGACAGGAACTGCTGCCGCGGCAGGACCGGCCTGGAAACGTGCTCAAACATGGTGCGTCATTTCAGCCACCAACAAAGGCATCCACTTCGATCTCAACCAGATGCCCGGGATCGATCAGTCTGCTGACTTCGACCATGGTGGCAGCCGGGCGCACCGCGCCGAAAAACTCGCCGTGTACAGCGCCGATCGCTTCCCATTGCGAAATGTCGGTGACAAAAATCCGCGTGCGCACCACGTCCGCCAACGATGCGCCGGCCTCCTGCAACGCCCGTTCAATTTTCTTGAGGGCGTAGCGCGTCTGCGCGGCGGCATCGCCCGCCCCGACCACCTTGCCGCTTTCGTCTGTGGCGGTGGTGCCGGCAACCCAGATGTGGTTGCCGATCCGGACTGCGCGTGAATACCCCACGATCGATTCCCATGGGGCTCCGGAGGAGACATTCTTTCGTTCGGGCATTCAGCGCACCTTGCCAGCCTGTTGCCAGGCCGCCTTTCTGGCTGCGCGTTTCTGCATTTCCTGGTCGTTGGCGAGCCTGAACTCACGGCGGAAATCAACCGCCGTCAATTCTTCATCCAGCTTCGCGAGGCGCGTCGGCACCGGCGCCAGTTCATACGCAAGGCCATACGCGTCACGCGAAACAATCATCAGGTCCACCAGCCAGCGCCGCAACTCGACGTGATCCACGGCCAGCATGCCACCCGCCGACTGCAACCAGAGATACAAGAGCTCATTGACCTCGCGCTCGCTGCAGCGACGCGCCGCCGGAAATTCCCGGCGCATCGACAGCAGGAGCACATCAAAATCCCCAGGACTGGCCTCAAGCATGGCACCAGGCGTCAGGCCGCGCTTGACGGCAAGCTTGCGATAGCGTTCGACCGGGTCCATGCGAGCTACACCCATTCGATCATCAACGTCATATGTAAACTATTGTCCCATTTAGAAGTTCGTTCGGCGGGTCGCATCAACTGCCGTCCAAGATCTCACGCCAGCACTTTGAGCCCATGTTTCTCGACCACGGCCAGCAACTTGAGCGCCATACCACTCGGCCGCTTGGTGCCGGCCTCCCACTTCTGCACCGTGGCCTCGCTGGTGTTCAGATAGCGCGCGAATACAGGTTGGCTGACATGCGCCGCCTCGCGGATTCGCTTGATCTCCTTCGGAGCGATCACCGACAGCGCACTGAGACACGATTCGTCAAATTCGCGCATGGTCGCCTTGTCGATAGTTCCGGCGCGATGCAGCCCTATGGCTGCGCTGTGAATTGCCTCGACGGCGTCACTCTTGAACCTGGCTTTACTCTTCATCGCATAGCTCCAGTAGGTCACCCTGATTCAGGGCGGCTCTCAATTCGGCGTCCGTCATGCTGCCAAAGGCCTGCGCCAGCCTCTTGAAATCAGCAAGCTCATCATCATCGATGTTGGCTCAGTCCTTCTTGGCAAACAGATAGGCAAAGATCCAAGCCGTCTTGAAAGCTCGCGTCAAAGATGTTCTTGGCATGGCGCAGTGCATCACCAGGTCCTACTTGTGTCACTCTCTGTCAACTCCCGTACCAGCGGCGGTAAGCATCAATCCATTCCGCCCCCTCTGGCCGCGGGTTGGGCATCGGCAGATCGAGAATTGGAATTGCTTGAGTCGACTTGCCACGCGCGCAAATGGCGACGATTTGGTCGCGCTGGTTGATATCGAGCTTGGCAACCGTCACTTCTTGTCCAAGCACCTGGGTCAAAAATGGTAGGGCGAGATTCTCCTCGATCATGGCGAAGAATCCGCCAGCCTGCTCCGATTCATTGTAGGCGTCTGTGGTTGCCTCCTCGATCAGTTTATCCAGGTATTCCGCGGTGAACTTCACTGCCTTTCCCATTCTCGCCTTCTATCATTGCTACGCCTTCTTCCAAAGCCCCGCATCAACCAGACGCCGGACCAAGGCCCCGCGTTTTTCATGCCGGCCCATGAATTGGGCTAATTTACGGTCGAAGTCAGCGCGGAATGCGCAAAGAGCATAGGCATCAGACAGATCGACGAGGGTGCATTTTACCTCCTCGTAGGCAGAGGCGATGCCACGTTCGGCTCGCTTATCGGCATTCCGCCAGCACTGGTCGAAATCGGCCGCCAGCGTGCGCAGGTAGGTCTCCCGCTTGGCCTGCCGCGCGGTCTCAGCCCTTTTGCGCTGTGCTGTTTCCTGCTTTTTTCTCTTTATGGCAGCGGACGCAGCCAATTTTTGAAGTTCCGCAACCGTGCGGCGCTGCGGTTCGGCCTCTCCTGGCGGCCGCCGTTCGCGCTGCCAGGCAAGGAAGTGCAATTTCAGCCGGCGCTCAGCTTGCTGTGTCTGCCCTGTCAGAAGTAGTTTAAGCATCGCTGCTTTTTCTGCCGTTGGAAGTTCTGCGATCCATGCGTCCAATCTCGCATCGCTCTTGTTATCGGGCTTTACGCCTTGCTGGTCCGACAAACCGGCGGCTGTCAGCAGATCCTCATCGACTTCCAGAAACTCCGCCAGCGAGTGTTGCGCAGCGGTAAGCCGGGATAACCCAGGCGGTGGCGGGGGCTCGGTGGCCTCGTCGTCAACTTCGCCAGCGCTCACGCCTGCCAGCCAGCCGAGATACAGCGGACGAATGTCGCCACGCAGCAGTTCGTCACGCAATGGGGTCAACCTGCCCATCCAGCCTCGCCCATCCTCCACGGCAAAGCGATCGTAGTTGTCACTCTCGTCCAGACCCCATTCAAGCAGCCAGTGCGACTTCGTCTGCTCAACCGTGAAAACGGTTTTGGTCTTGAAGGCCCGGAGTACCCCGACATTGAAAGCACTTTTCGGCACACGCAGGTACAGAAGGCAAGTGCACCAGTTCGCGACATAGACATGGGCATCAAAGTATCGTCGCATCCAGTCGACCGGATCCCCCTTGAGATCGCCCCATTGGTAGTCATTGACGAAGCTGGTCGGCGTAATGCTGGCGCGAGACGAACGCGAGCGCAGTTCCGCCATTTGCTTCGGCGTCAGTGGTTCATCGATCGCAATAAATTCGTAGTATTGGTATTCGCTCATGTCGAGTGATTTTCTGCGAAATTAGATTATCTTCATTTCAAGCATATTCCCTTTGAATCTATCGGATCGACGATGCGATCGATGGCAAGCCACTCTTTGATTCGATACCCCATGGCCTTGTATCCCCGCTGGCGCTTCTCCCACATCCGTAGTAGCGCGGGGTGGCCCATGTCGACGAAATCGATGATCCGGGCATCAATCTTCGTCGCATGCTCGCGGTGAAGGCGCCCGGCGTACTGCTGCAAAGTACCCTTCCACGACACCGGCATCCCCAGTATCAGGGTGTCGAGTGGAGGATGGTCGAAGCCCTCCCCTACCAGTTTGCCGGTTGCGAGCAAGACGCGCGGAGCTTCCGGTGGCAAAGCCTCGAGTTGCCCAATAAGCGCCGCTCGCTGCTTCCGCGACATCCGGCCATGCAGAACGAACGGTGGCGGAATTTTTCCGTCCAAAACCGCGGCGATGGCATCGAGATGATCGGTGCGCTCTGTCAGCACCAGTACCTTGCGGCCTTGGCTGAGAGCGTGTTCTATTTCGCCGGAAATCGCGACCGTTCGGGCCTGATCGTTGGCGAGGTGCCGGAACACATCCTGAATCCCGGCTTCGGTCGGCAGGTCGATTCGCGCATGCAGCGAATACGGCGTCACCTCCAGGTCGTGCGGGGCACTGGCAGGCCTTGCTGCTGTGTGGCGTATCGGGCCACACTGCATGAAGATGATCGGTTGCTGGCCGTCACGGCGGAATGGCGTGGCGGTCAGCCCGAGCAAGTACTTCGCCTTGGTCCGCTTCAAGATTGCGTCGAATGACACCGCGCCGACGTGGTGGCATTCATCCACGATGACGTGGCCGTATTTCTCGACCAGCGGGTTCACTTCGCCCTGCCGCGACAGAGACTGCATCACCGCAATGTCGATCTTTCCTGTGGGCTTGGCTTTGCCGCCACCAATTGTGCCGATTGTGCCCTTGCCGACGCCAAGGAAAGCCTGCAGACGCTCCTGCCATTGCTTGAGCAACTCGGTGCGATGCACAAGTACCAGTGCGTTCACGCCACGCTTCGCGATCATCGCTGCCGCAACGACCGTCTTGCCGAAGGCAGTTGGTGCACACAGCACGCCAGCGTCATGGCTCAGCATTGCGGCAGCCGCAGATTGCTGATCGGGACGCAGCTTGCCGACAAACGTGACATCCAGCGGCTCACCATCGTAACGCTCATCACGCAGTTCGCAGCAAATGCCGTTGTCTCTCAGCAATTCCTGCGCGGCATCCAGGCAGCCGCGCGGCAAGGCAATGTGCTGTGGATAGTTTTCGGCATTGCCAATTACGCGGGGTTTGTCCCAGACCGACATCCGCATCGCCTGTGCCCTGTAGAACTCCGGATTCTGGAACGCGGCAAGGCGGATCAAGCGGTTGGCCAGCGATTGCGGCAATTGGGCCTTCTCGAAGTAGACGAGATTGCTAACCGTCACGGTGAGTGACTTTGGCATTCCCCCCGGCAGCTTCTTCGTCAATGAAGCCGAACGATTCCACGGCGTAGCCAGGTCTTCTTCATCGATGAATGTGACATCCAGTGGATGCGCCCTGCCCGTGGCACGCAGGATGGTCGGCTCGATGTCGTGCGGTGCTATCGGCTGGACTGAGGAGAGGAAGGCCCACTGGTCGTCATAGGGATGAAGTTCCGCATCAACGAAAACGCTAAAGCCGGTATCACGAGCCACCTTCTGCAGGGGCAACGCGATCAGGTTGCCAAAGCCGCCCTTGGGCATCGTATCCTGATTGGGAAACAGGCGGTCGTATGACTCCAACTTCAATTGACGGGTGCGCGAGCAGGTGAGGCTGATGATGGCCGTGCCCAGGCGGCGGGCGTCGCGGGCCGAGACCCTGCCAGCGAAGAACACCCAGGCGTGCGCTCCTTTCCCGAAGCGCGAAATCTCGAGGGCAACGGGCACGCCAAGTTCACCACACGACTGCACGAAGGCGCGAGCATCCTCTCGCCACTCGGCTTCGTCGAAATCGATGGCGAGAAAATGGCAGGTATCGTCCTCCAGCAGAGGATAGACGCCAACTGTATGCTCGCCGGCCAGATGGTCGAAGATGACTGAGTCGGACAACGGAATCAACATTCGGTTATTACAATCCCCGCATTTGATGCGCGGTTTTTCGCAGACACCGGCACGCCATTCGTTGGCGCAGGCCGGTGAATAACCGGACTTGGTCGTCGTCTTGCTCTCCCATCGAATCGGGTAGACATCCGTGCGCCCGCGGAACAAGCGGCGAAACAGCGCCACCTTCTCGTCGGTGGAAAGCCGTGAGGGCTCCGGCATTGAAGCTGGCGGAATGGGCTCAGGCGGCGCGCGCCATTGAATTCCGTTCGCTTCCAAGAGCGCGACCAGCCGGGCGTTTTCGGCCTTTAACTCCGCCGATGTATCGGGTTCAATCATGTGACCCATAACCGGGAATCAAATCGTCCATTTGGTCACGCACGCCGCAACTGATCCCGTGACGCCAGAAGACCCGGAAATCTCTTTACGCGCAATTCTTTGAGCACCGGTTCCGAGAGCTTCCACCCCTTCCCACCCATCTTAGCGATCAGTTCGGTCCAAATCCGTTCGAAGGAACGGATCGCATCCAATTCCTCAAATTGAATCCCCACAGGCAGCAATGGTGTGATGTCCTCCGTCAGGCTCCGGGTCAGTTTTTCCAGCATGCGTTGCTCGGCGATCGCACGAGTGATCGGCTTTCCTTCCAGTGCAAGATAGTGGTCAAAACATGCAATGACTTTTTCCGGCGCCAGAGCGAGTTGCTTCAAGCCTTCATGCAAATCAAACAGGTCGCGGCTCGCGCGTCGTTGCAGCAACGCACGCAGCTTCGTGCCGAACAGCTCTTCGGGCTCGAAGGACGCGATCTCGGCCTTTCCCCGGTACCAGTCATTTTCGAATGCAAAGGGATACCGCTTGATGCCGAGAAGGTTCGTGTGCTCCCGGGTGTTGATCTCGACCTTGAGCTTAAGCGTTGCTTGAGAATCGACCTCGGGCGTGAACTTGAACACCAGATGCATCGAGTGACCTGCCTGCTCCCTTTGGCATCTTCCAAGCCACGACAACGATTCCCGAATTGCGTCGACCGTCGCACCGATGGGCTCGGCCTTCATCTGCACGAGGTCGATGTCTTCGGAATAGCGCAGCGGCTGCTTGAACAGCAGTTTGTGGATTGCCGTTCCGCCGCGGAACGCTATCTTGTCCTTCAGTGCCGGCGCATTGAACAGGTCGCACAACGCGCGACAGATGATCAGATCCTGCTCGATCTGCCTCAAGTCGGGCCAAGGCGCCTTGACACTCCATGCCTGCAGGAAGGCAGTGGAAATCATTCTGCGACATCCACCGTTTCATTGATCATGAGTTTCCATTTCGCGTTTCTCTCGTGGGCCTGCGCCAGTGCTGCCACAACAGGCTTCACGGCGGGATCCAGTGGCAACGTCGTTTTGGCTTGCTTGACGAACGGCTCCAGCACACGGGCCTGGCGACCGTGCCCCGCCCGTTCGAGCAAATAGCCGAGCCGACGTACAGCCGAGTTTTCGTATGCGGCAGCCGCCTTTGCCAGCGTGCGCGGATTGGCCTTTGCGCCAATCTCCTTGGCGATATGCGCGACGCCATTGATGCCGGCCGCCTTGTGGAAGTAGCGCACGCAGTCGAGCAGCGTCAGCTCGACTCCGGCAACCTTTGCGAAGCCGGCATCGCTCTTCGTCTGACCGACCAGCTCGGGCTTGTTGACTTGAGAAAATGCCTCGGGCATCTGATAGATGAACTGCAGGCGGTGACGACCCAGGTCGAAGTCACGCAACTGCCTCGGGACGACGACCTGGAAGACCATGCTGGACTGATGCGACGCGCCGTGGAATGCCGCCGCGCGCAGCAGCGA
>JANNGY010000108.1:0-7122 GCA_031404095.1 Betaproteobacteria bacterium
ACGGCGGCGTGAATGCCTCGGTGGCGCTGGGCTTCCTGGTCGCCGACGTGAACAACAGCCGCAACGTGAATGCTCAGGACACCAGCCGCATCAAGGCGCGTTCCGGTCAAATTACCAATGCCGGCAATTTTATGCACGACATCAAGGCTTCCGGGCGAATCACAGCGGTTGATGTGATTGTATCGAAGGTGCTTTCCGGCACGGCATTGCCGTAGCGATGGCCAACCTCAAGCACTGGCGCGCCTTGCCGGACTAAAGTGGCCTGAGAAGCGCGCCGGTGCTTGAGTTTACTTTTTAAAATTTGCTACATCGCGCCAATCGGGTTCCGCATCACGCCAATCCCCTCAATCTCCGTTTCCAGCAAATCGCCGTCCTTCATGAACTCCGGCGGCGTGCGCGCAAAACCGACACCTTCCGGCGTGCCAGTGGAAATGACATCGCCGGGTTCGAGCGTCTGCCCGATTGACAGATCGTGAATCAGGCGCGAGTGCTGAAATACAGATGTTTGGTATTTGATTTCTGCTTGACGACACCTGAAACGCGGCACTCGAGATTGAGATTGGTCGGATCGATCGTATCGGCGGTAACGATGCACGGCCCCATCGGGCAGGTGCCGTCGAGCGATTTGCCTTTGTCCCACTGCCCGCCGTGGCGGCGCTGGATGTCGCGCCAGGTGACGTCGTTGATGATGGTGTAACCAAAGATGTGGCTCATGGCATCGGCTTCAGAAATATTCTTGCCGGCCTTGCCAATGACCACGCCCAGCTCGACTTCCCAGTCGAGCGATGTCGAGACATTGGCGTCGAAGGGGATCGCATCGTACGGGCCGTTGATCGCCGTCGGCGCCTTGGAAAAAAACACCGGCCATGTCGGTAATTCGCGTTTGTCGTCGAGCGTCTTTCCGCCTTCCGCGAAATGATCGAGGTAATTCCAGCCGACGCAGAAGACGTTTTTCGTGGTGCGCGGAATCGGTGCCTTTAGCAGCGCATGGTTCAAAAGGATCGGCGCGCTTGTCGGCGCGGCCTCGATGGCACGCAGCAGGCCCATCACGGCATCGCCGCCCTGGATGATATCGAGCATGGTATCGACCTTCAATGCCGAATCGCGGGCACGGGCCTCGGTGACGATATCGATGATCTCGTCCTTGTTAATCTGGATGCCGGTCTTGAGGACAGAAGTGTTGATTGGCAGATAGGTGACGAGGCGCATGGTTTTATTCCTGCGAAGGAGAGGTTATTCGATTTTCATTTCTTTGAAGCAATAATTATTGTCATTCCCGCTCAGGCGGGAATCCATGCTTGGCGGAGGAAAAATGGATTCCCGCTTGGCGCAACACTTGTGGTTGTTCGCGGAGATGACAGTCTGGGACTTAATCAGGGATTCCCTAGACGAACTTTGCAAGAGAAACTACTTCGAGGTTGTCGTTTGATTTTATCGCCGTGTCATTGGTGATAAAAAACGGGCAACCGGCGTGCAGGGCAGTGGCCACATGAAGTGCATCGATGAATTTCAGCCGCCTCCGGGCAACCAGGACGGCCGCGGCATCGAACACCGTGGCGTCGTGCGCCGCGATGGTGAGGAAGTGCGGCTGTGCGAAAAACCGGCGGAAGCGCGTTACGAGTGCGGGATCATCCCGCCGATAGGGGCCGACCATGACTTCCGCCACAGCGGCGTCGCCGGTCGTCGCAAACATTTGGCGGGCAGCACAAGCCGCCAGGAAACGCGATGCGGTCTCAAAATAGACTGGGTGGCGATCCAGAAAATAGATGAAAACATTGGTGTCGATATATACGCGTTGCCCGGATAGCCGGGCGATGACGGCATCTATCTTTCCCATGTTTTTTTCATGTTGCGCAAGGTTGTTGCGACTTGCTTCGGCGTATTGCCCCACAACCCGCGCCCGATTCCGGCGAAGGACATGATGTTGTCCTGGTCGTGCGCACTCTGCCTGGGCGTGATGACGATGCTGCCATTGACGAACGTAACTTTCAGTCGGTCATCCGGTTTGAGTTTCGCCTCTCGCACAATGCTGGCGGGCAATGTGATCTGGTGCTTTGGCCGCATGCGAATTTCCGCCATGAATGCTTCTCCAATCGCAAAAGTAAGATATCCGACATCTTACTCAGACATCCAACATTGTCAACAACAACCGGCAGTCAATCAGCAAGCCAGTCAGGGGCTCCCAAGCTGCAAGTGCTTCAGCGGATGCGATTGATCATCCCACCGCGAACGGAAAAAGTCATTGACGCGTGCCAAGGTGACTTCGGCCAGCGTCGGCGGCTGCCATTTTGGCGCCTGGTCCTTGTCGATCATCAGCGCGCGGATGCCTTCGACCACGTCGCCATGCTCGAACACGGCAGTGATGAGGTCCATTTCCATGCGGAAACACTCAGCCAGGTTCATGGTCGCGGCGCGCTCGATCTGCTGCCTGGTCACTTCCAGCAGCGTCGGCGATTTCTTTGCCAGTAACGCCGCGGTGGCCTGCGCCCATTCGATCCGCGAGGCATCGGTCTCGGCTTCCAGTGAAGCGACGATTGCCGCCACATTTACCTTGCCGCTGAAATGCTGCTCGATGCCCTTGCGCAGCCCCGGCAACACGCCCGCCTCGATTGGCGCGCCGGCAAATTTCTGCACGATGTCGCGCATACCGACAATCGGCCCGGCGCGCCAGTCGACGAGGCTGTCGAGCGCGTAATCGAATTCGAACGCCGACTCGGACGATATGTGGTGCGTCGCCATCCCGGTGTAGAGCGCATCAGCGGCCTTGATCATCTGTCCGGTAAGGCCGAGATACAGGCCGGTTGCGCCGGGACAGCGCGACAGGAAATAGCTGCCGCCCACATCGGGGAACAGGCCGATCGCCGTCTCCGGCATCGCCATCTTCGTGCGCCCGCCGACGATGCGCAGCACGCCGCCCTGGGCAATGCCCATGCCACCGCCCATGATGATGCCGTCCATCCACGCGACGTAAGGTTTGCCGGTGCGAACAAGGTAGCGGTGGATGTTGAAATCGAGTTCGTATTCCTCGCGAAAGAAATCATGCTCGCTGCCGTCGCCGCGCCTGGCGGTGTCATAGAGCGCACGGATATCGCCGCCGGCGCAAAACGCCTTTTCACCGGCGCCGCGC
This sequence comes from Betaproteobacteria bacterium, assembly GCA_031404095.1. Classification (GTDB taxonomy): domain Bacteria; phylum Pseudomonadota; class Gammaproteobacteria; order Burkholderiales; family Usitatibacteraceae; genus UKL13-2. The sequence goes on from JANNGY010000108.1 coordinate 3,128, forward strand.
ACGATGATGGCTTTGACGTTGTCGTCCTTCGCCCATTCGGTGAGGAGTGCGGTCATCGACTGGATCATGCCGTGCGTGAGCGAATTGAGCGCCTGCGGGCGGTTCAATGTGAGGTGCGCGATATGGTTGCGGATGTCGACGAGGAGTTCGCCGTTGGAATTGTTATCGGAGGTCATGCCAGGCAGGTATTTTGAGCCACAGATGAACACAGATTAACGCAGATGAAAGACAGACTGAGCATCGGTTCAACTGCGGATCACGGAGACATGGTTGCTGCGTCTCCTTCATGGCAGGTATGGGAAATGGAATGGAGGATGTCGGAATTATCTGTGTTTATCTGTGTTCATCTGTGGCGAAAAAGTCTTTAAGCGTTCTTCCAGTCCGGCTTGCGCTTTTGCAGAAACGCATTCACGCCCTCGGCTTGGTCTTCATACTCGAACAGATCCATGAAGCGCTCGCGCTCGAGCGAAAGGCCGCCGCGCCGCGGGATGCCGTTGCGCGCGTTGTGAATGAGTGATTTGCAATACTCAACCGCCTTGGGTGACAGCGCGGAGACGCGCTCGGCCATCGCCTTTGCGGCCTCGAATGACTTACCTTTCTCCACCACTTCTTCCACCAGTCCGATGCGCAGCGCGGTTTCCGCGTTGACGCGCTCGTTGGTCAGGATCATGCGCTTGGCCCAGCCTTCGCCGACCAGCCATGGCAGATTCTGCGTGCCGCAGCCGGCGGGAAGCAGCCCGACCGCGGGCTCGGGCAGGGCCATCTGCGCGTGCGCTTCGGCGATGCGCATATCGCAGGCCAGCGCGCACTCCAGCCCGCCGCCCATCGCATAGCCGTTGACCGCGGCGATGGTGACGAAGCGCGCGTTCATCCACGTTTCGAAGGCATCGCCGAAGGCGGAAATGAATTCGCGCGCGGCGACCAGGTTTTTTTCGTCTCCGCCCTGAAATCGCTTCAGGTCGGCGCCGGCCGAGAAAAACTTTTCGCCATGGCCGGTAATGACGGCCGCGTAGATGGATTTGTCGGCTTTGAGCTGCTCGGTTAAAGACTTCAGCGCCTTCAGCGACTCCGGCGTCCAGGTGTTGGCCGGCGGGTTGTTGATGGTGATGAGGCAGGTGTGGTTTTGGATGGTGTGTTCGATCATGTCTTTGGCCTGCTCCCGCGAAGGCGGGAGTCCAATTTGGTGGGTTTAACTTGGATACCCGCCTGCGCGGGGAAGGGAGTCTAAGGGCTTGTTGAAATTCGAATATTCATTTTTGCGCGCTGACAGTCAGGCACTTCTCCCTTTGAAAAAGGGAGATTGAGAGGGATTTGCGATACTTGAGTAGCTGGACACACCGAAAATCCCCCACAATCCCCCTTCATCGAAGGGGGAAGTAGTTGGCAATGATCGGAGCCTATCGAGTTTCAACAAGCCCCTAATCCTTCTTATACAGCTTGATGATGCTGGAAAAATCCAGTCCGCCGTTGCCCATGCTGGAATGCATCTGATAGAGCTGCTGCGCGGCCGCGCCAAGATTAACCGGTTGCTTTGCCGCCTTCGCCGCTTCGGTCACCAGCGTCAGATCTTTCAACATCAGGTCCGAGCCGAATCCGCCGGTATAGCCACGCGACGACGGCACATTCTCCAGCACGCCCGGGTAAGGGTTGTAGGTATCCGAACTCCAGCAGCGGCCGCTGGAGGTATTGGCGATGCCGGCGAACACTTTCGCATCCATCCCCAGCTTGACCGCCAGCGCCATGCCCTCGGCGGTGGCGATCATCTCGATGGCCAGCATCATGTTGTTGCAGATCTTTGCCACCTGGCCGTTGCCGGCGCCGCCGCAATGGACGATGTTCTTGCCCATGCATTGCAGGACCGTCTTTGCTTTCTCGAAGTCGGCCGCGTCGCCGCCGACCATGAAGGTGAGGGTGCCGGCTTCCGCGCCGCCGGTTCCGCCGGAGACGGGTGCGTCAACCATCGGGTTGCCGTGGGCCCGTGCATCCATGGCCACATCGCGCGCGGTGTGCGGATCGATGGTCGATGAATCAATCAGCAGCACGCCCGGTGGCACGCCATGCAGCACGCCCGATTCCTTGCCGGTGTACACCGAGCGCACATGCGGCGAAGACGGCAGCATGGTAATGACCGTCTCCACACCCTGCGAACACGCGGCGGGCGAGGTGGCTGCCTCCGCGCCGAGTTCGATGAACTTCCGGACCATTTCCGGAACGACGTCGAACACTTTCAGCGTGTGTCCGTGTTTCAGCAAATTGCGGGCCATGGGATTGCCCATGTGGCCGAGGCCGATGAATCCTATCTTCATGCTGAATTCTCCGCTGCAGTAGCCCGGATGAAGCGAAGCGCAATCCGGGGTTTTTCTTTGTATGAATGGATGATCCCGGATTACGCGTTGCTTCATCCGGGCTACTTGCTTGCTTCAGTAAGTTGCGTGCCATGGGGTTGCCCATGTGGCCAAGGCCTATGAATCCTATCTTCATTTGATCCTCATAAATCGCAGCCGCGGTAGCCCGGATGAAGCGAAGCGGAATCCGGGATGTTTTCGTTTTCTTGAGCCAGGTCCCGGATTACGTGTTACTTCATCCGGGCTACGATAACTGTCGCCCCGGCGCAGGCCGGGGCGACAGCGCTTTTTCCTGTTGCGACAAGCCTAATAGAAAATCACTGAATCTGCTTGCCGGTCTTATTTCAACGAAATCGTCGTATTCACCCCGGTACTCACCGCCGCATCATCAAACCAGCGCGCGGTCACGGTCTTCACCTGCGTGTAGAACTGCACCACCTGCTTGCCGTAGGGGCCGAGATCGCCGAGCTTGGAGCCGCGTGAGCCGGTGAAGCTGAAGTAGGGGACCGGCACCGGGACCGGCACGTTGATACCGACCTGCCCAACGTCGATTTCATTCTGGAATTTGCGCGCCACCGCACCCGACTGGGTGAAGATGCCGGTGCCGTTGCCGTAGGGGTTGGCATTGGTGAGCGCGATCGCTTCATCGAGTGAATCAACGGCGACGATCACCATCACCGGTCCGAAGATCTCGGTTTTGTAAATCTCGTGATGCGGCTTCACGCCGGAGAAGATGGTCGGCGCAATGAAGTTGCCTTTTTCGTAGCCGGGAATGGTCGGGTTGCGCCCATCGAGTTCAAGTTTTGCGCCTTCCGCGACACCCTTGGCGATCAGCGATTCGATGCGTTGTTTCGCCTGCGTCGAAATTACCGGGCCGACATCGGTGCCGGCGACATTGCCGGCGTTGACCTTGAGCGTTTTTGCCTTGGCGACGATATCCGGAATCCATTTGTTGGCGTCACCCACCAACACTGCGACCGAAGTGGCCATGCAGCGTTGCCCGGCCGCGCCGAAAGTGGCGCCGACCAGGGCATTGAGCGACTGGTCCTTGTTGGCGTCGGGCATGATGATGGCGTGGTTCTTGGCGCCCATCATGCATTGCGCGCGCTTGCCGTGTTCGCTGGAGAGTTTGTAGACGTGCTCACCGACGTGGCAGGAGCCGACGAACGACACCGCCTTGACCTCCGGGTGCGTGCAGAGCGCATCCACGGCTTCCTTGCCGCCATGCACAATATTCAGCACACCGGGCGGCACGCCGGCCTCCATGGCCAGTTCGGCCAGCAGCATTGGCGTCATCGGGTCCTGCTCGGACGGCTTCAGCACAAAGGTATTGCCGCAAGCGATGGCCATCGGGAACATCCACAGCGGGATCATCGCCGGGAAATTGAAGGGGGTGATCCCGGCGCAGACGCCGATCGGCTGGCGGATGAAGTAGGTGTCGATGCCGCCGGCGACGTTCTCGGCAATCTCACCCAGCGAGAGGGTGCCAATGGAGCAGGCGTGCTCGACCACTTCCAGGCCGCGGAACACGTCGCCTTCCGCATCCGGCAGGGTCTTGCCTTGTTCGGCCGTCAGGCAAGCCGCCAGTTTCTTCATGTCGCGGCGGATCAGTTCCTGCAATTTCAGCATGACGCGCGTGCGGGCGCCGAT
>JANNGY010000109.1:0-4746 GCA_031404095.1 Betaproteobacteria bacterium
TGAAGAAGAGCTGATAGCAAGCTGTAAACGTGGGCAGGCTGCCTCCATAGCCTGCCCAATTTGAATTCCTGTCACGAATCGATCAATGACCGAAATCTTCGGCGTTCCCATTCAGGCCCTGATGGGCCAGCTCACCATCGGGCTGGTCAACGGCTGTTTTTACGCGATGCTTTCGCTGGGGCTGGCCGTCATCTTCGGCATGTTGAACGTTGTCAATTTCGCCCACGGTGCGCTGTACATGGTGGGCGCCTTCTTCTCCTGGATGCTGCTGCAATATGGCGGTGTCAATTACTGGTTCGCGCTGATCCTCGCGCCACTCGGTGTCGCCCTCATCGGCGTCGTTATCGAAAAAACCATGCTGCGCTGGCTTTATCAGCTCGATCACCTTTACGGCCTGCTGCTGACATTCGGCCTGGCCCTGATCCTCGAAGGCATCTTCCGGCACAACTACGGTTCATCGGGACAGCCCTACGAGCTGCCGGATGTTTTCCGCGGCGCATTTGACCTCGGTTTCATGTTCCTGCCCAAATATCGCGCGTGGGTGGTGGTGATGTCGATCGTGGTCTGCCTCGCGACCTGGTTCGTCATTGAGAAAACCCGGCTCGGCGCCTACCTGCGTGCCGGCACCGAAAACCCGAAGCTGGTGCAATCCTTCGGCATCAATGTGCCGCTGATGGTGACCTTGACCTATGCGTTCGGTGTCGGCCTTGCGGGCCTTGCCGGCGTGATGGCCGCTCCTGTTTACCTCGTCAATCCGACAATGGGGTCGGGCATCATCATCGTGGTGTTCGCGGTGGTGGTCATTGGCGGCATGGGTTCGATTCTCGGTTCGATCATCACCGGCCTCGCGCTGGGTTTGATCGAAGGGCTCACCAAAGTGTTTTATCCCGAAGCCTCATCCACGGTAGTGTTCATCATCATGGCCATCGTGCTGCTGATTCGTCCCGCCGGCCTCTTCGGACGAGAGAAATGACGAAGCGCAAGCGATGAAAAACAAGACGGCCATTTTCTATCTCGTCCTGCTGGCGGGCGCGTGCATCGCACCGTTTGTCGGCTATCCGCTGTTTTTGATGAAGTGCCTGTGTTTCGCGTTGTTCGCCTGCGCATTCAATCTGCTCATCGGCTTCACCGGCCTTCTGTCGTTCGGCCATGCGATGTTCTTCGGCTTTGCTGCCTACGCCTGCGCGCATTCGGCCAAGGTCTGGGGCTGGTCGCCGGAAGTGGCGATCCTGTTCGGCACGGCGTCCGCTGCCCTCATGGGGCTGGTGGTCGGCTGGCTGGCGGTACGCCGGCAGGGCATTTATTTCGCGATGGTCACGCTGGCCTTGTCGCAGATGGTGTATTTCATCTGCGTGCAGTCGCCGTTCACCTATGCCGAGGACGGTATCCAGAGTGTTCCGCGCGGCAAACTGCTGGGGCTTGTTGACCTGCGCAACGACACGGTCATGTACTTCTTCGTGCTGGCCATATTTGTCGCCGCATTCTGGCTGATCAATCGCGTGATTCATTCGCCGTTTGGCCAGGTGCTGAAATCGATCCGTGAAAACGAGCCGCGCGCGCGCTGTCGCTCGGCTATGACGTTGATAAATACAAACTGGTCGCATTTATCCTTTCCGCCACCCTGGCCGGCCTGGCGGGCGCCACCAAATCGTTGGCACTGGGCCTGGCCACACTGACCGATGTGACTTGGCAGATGTCCGGGGAAGTCGTGTTGATGACGCTGCTCGGCGGCATGGGCACCATTCTCGGCCCGGTGGTCGGCGCCTCGACCATCATCGCCATGGAAAATTATCTCTCCGGCTTCGGCTCCTGGGTGACCATCATCATGGGCGCGACTTTCGTGGTGTGCGTGCTGGCATTCCGCCGCGGCATCGTCGGCGAAATCGAGCACCGGTTTTTCAGAAAATAACGCCCAACCATCTCGCGCCAGATTTTCCCGCGCCCATGCCCCCGCCGCAAACCGGCTGCCTGCCGCCGGCATGATCCATGTCTTGCCGGCAGGAATTAGACGTTTGCAAACAGATAGCCGGGCGGGTTCTCGTCTATAATTCAAACGCTCGTTTTAATTTCTGAATCCCCCTCTCAAGAGCCCTTCCGCATGAAAATTCTCGTCCCCGTCAAGCGTGTCGTCGATTACAACGTCAAGGTTCGTGTCAAGGCCGACCAGACCGGCGTCGATATCGCCAACGTCAAAATGTCCATGAATCCGTTCGATGAAATCGCCGTCGAGGAAGCGCTGAAGCTCAGGGAAGCCGGAGTCGCCACCGAGGTCATCGCGGTTTCCATCGGCGTCACTCAATGCCAGGAAACGCTGCGCACCGCGCTCGCCATGGGGGCCGATCGCGCGATCCTGGTTGAGACGCTGGCCGAGGTGCAGCCGTTGGCGGTCGCCAAACTGCTGAAAGCCATCTGCGACAAGGAGGCGCCGCAACTGGTACTGCTGGGCAAGCAGGCAATCGACGACGACTCCAACCAGACCGGGCAGATGCTCGCGGCCTTGCTCAACTGGCCGCAAGGCACGTTTGCCTCCAAAGTCACCGTCAGCGGCGCCGAAGTGGAAGTGATCCGCGAAATCGACGGCGGGCTTGAAACCATTTCGATCAAATTGCCGGCGATCATCACCACCGACCTGCGATTGAACACGCCGCGCTATGCGACGCTACCGAACATCATGAAAGCGAAAAAGAAACCGCTCGATACGATCACGCCGGAGGCGCTCGGCGTCGATATCGCGCCGCGCCTGACCACGCTGAAAGTGGTTGAGCCACCGAAGCGCAAGGGTGGGGTGATTGTGGCGGATGTCGCGGCGCTGGTGGACAAGCTCAGGAACGAAGCGAAGGTGATTTGAGTCGCGCGGTCCCGCGGCTCAAATCATCCCCGCAAAGGCGGGGATCTCATCGATCAACGTGCTTCCGCATGCGGACGCATTACTAGCAGAAAGAATCAGCATGCCAATACTCGTCATTGCCGATCACGACGGTACCCACGTCAAACCGGGATTCACCAGCACCATCGCCGCCGCGCAAAAAATCGGTGGTGACATTCACGTGCTGGTCGCGGGCAGCGGATGTGCCGCTGCCACCGCCGCCGCCGCGGCCACCGCCGGCGTCGCCAAGGTGCTGGTGGCCGATGCGCCGCACTATGCGGGCGGGCTGCCGGAAAATCTGGCGCCACTCATTGTTGGCATGGCGAAAAACTACTCGCATGTGCTCGCGCAAGCCACGGCGTCCGGCAAGAACGTGTTGCCGCGCGTCGCCGCGTTGCTGGATGTGGCGCAGATTTCCGATATCGTCTCCGTCGAATCTGCCGACACCTTTGTCCGGCCGATCTACGCCGGCAATGCATTTGCAACCGTAAAATCCAGCGACGCCATCAAGGTGATCACGGTGCGTTCCACCGGTTTCGATGGTGTGGCGGCCACCGGTGGCAATGCATTGGTCGAAAACATACCTGCCGGCGCCGATGCCGGTGTGTCGCGCGTCCTCGGCCAGGACCTGACGAAATCCGACCGCCCCGAACTGGCCGCCGCAAAGCGCATCGTCTCCGGCGGGCGCGGCCTGGGCGACGGCGACAAATACCGCGCCGTGCTCGAGCCGCTGGCCGACAAGCTCAATGCCGCGCTTGGTGCGTCGCGCGCGGCGGTTGATGCCGGTTTCGTACCGAACGATTATCAAGTCGGCCAGACCGGCAAGATCGTAGCGCCCGAACTCTATATTGCCGTCGGCATCTCCGGCGCGATCCAGCACCTGGCCGGCATGAAGGACAGCAAAGTCATCGTCGCCATCAACAAAGACGCGGAAGCGCCGATTTTCCAGGTGGCGGATTACGGCCTGGTGGGCGACCTGTTCACGATTGTGCCAGAGCTGACCAAGTCGCTTTAAGAAATAGAGCTTGTCATCCTGAGGAGCCGCAAGGCGACGAAGGATCTGCTTGTGAAATTGGAAATTTGTGGTTGATGGGCGTCGAGATTCTTCGCTGCGCTCAGAATGACATTTTTTTTGGAAGGTTGAGCCGCATGAGTGAATACATCGCCCCGCTGAAAGACATATCCTTCGTCCTGAAACACGTCGTCGGCCTCGCCGAAATCGGCAAGCTGCCCGGTTGCGAGGAAGTCAGTGACGACCTCGCCGATGCCATTTTCGACGAAGCCGGCAAGTTTTCCGGCAATGTGCTTTCGCCCATCAACCGCTCCGGCGACCTCGAAGGCGCGAAGTGGAACAACGGCGTGGTCACCACGCCCAAGGGATTCAAGGAAGCCTACCTCAAGTACCGCGAGGGCGGCTGGAGCCTGATCGCCGGCCCGACCGAATACGGCGGGCAGGGATTGCCGCACGCGATTTCGACGCCGGTGAGCGAGATGCTGGGCAGCGCCAACATGGCCTTCAAGCTGTGCCCGCTGTTGACTGGCGGCGCGGTTGAGGCGCTGGTCTCGCACGGCTCGCAGGCTTTGAAAGACATGTTCCTGCCGAAGATGGTGGCGGGCGAATGGACCGGCACCATGAATCTCACCGAGCCGCAGGCCGGTTCGGATCTCGCGCAGGTGCGCAGCAAGGCCGTACCGCAAGCCGACGGCACCTACAAAATTTCCGGCCAGAAGATTTTCATCACCTACGGCGAGCACGACTACACCGAGAACATCGTGCACCTGGTGCTGGCACGCATCGAAGGCGCGCCGGAGGGAGTGAAAGGCATCTCGTTGCCACCGCTGCCGCGACGTTCGCCGACGCCTGGAACAGCGAATGCCCC
>JANNGY010000110.1:0-14550 GCA_031404095.1 Betaproteobacteria bacterium
GATGAAGAAGTGGCTCTCCTACCGCGAGCGCGCCCTGCTCGGGCGTGACCTGAAGTCCGACGAGGCGCGCTACGTTACCGAGATGACCCGCCGCATCGCCGCCATCCTGCTGCTCGAGCCGGCGCTCGACGCAAGCTACGAGCAGGTGAAGGGCGCGACGTCGGCAAGTGGTGCGGATACGCGGCATTCTCAGGCCCCAGTTCGACAGGTACATGGTTAGTGGTCACTCGGCGGACTAGAATGAGGAGCATGATGACGAGCGAGTGCCCCTCAAGAGGTCGATCGTGACAGGCGAGCCGCGGGCGCCAATTCCTTCATGCCGCTTCTCGAAAAAATCCTGAACCACAGAGCACACAGAGAGCACAGAGAAAACCCTTGAGTATTTCTCCGTGTTCTCTGTGTGCTCTGTGGTTCAGGATGTTGACTTTCAACGTCTAAACTCCAGCACCGTTGCGGTTTACAGGCCGAAAGTGGCTGGAAAGGCGCACCAGTGCTTGTTCTAACTTCAGGGGTACATCTCGAAGCCTCAAAACTTCGTCATTCCAGCGAAGGCTGGAATCCAGTCCATTTGTATATTCAAAAACGTGGACGGGACTGGGTCCACTCCCACGGGTGACCCTGCATGGCCACCCGGTTCCGCGGGCGCAATGCCGTGCATTGCCAATTCCCCGCTCCACCCTTCGCTGGGACGACGGGGTTTTTCGAAGTTCCCTCAGGGATCGATCGAGATTCATGCCGCGTCCCCCACGATCCTGACTTCGCGCACCAGTTCCACGCCGGTCGTGGCCTTCACCGTCGCCTGCATGTGTGCGATCAGGTTTTCGATGTCGGCTGCCGTCGCGGCGCCGGTGTTGATGATGAAATTGGCGTGCTTCATCGATACCTGCGCACCGCCGAGGGTGTGGCCCTTGAGCCCGCACGATTCGATCAGGCGCGCCGCGTAATCGCCCGGCGGATTGCGAAACGTCGAGCCGGCGTTGGGCTTGTCGAGCGGCTGCGAGGCCATGCGTTTGGCGAGCAACTCCTTGATGCGCGCTTGCGCGGTCGATGCCTCGCCGGGTGTGAAGCGGAAGCGCGCGGCGACGAACCATTCCTCGCCGGGCGCCTTTGCGGCAACGTGCCGGTAGCCGATTTCAAAGTCCGCCTGCGTCCGCGTGTGCAGCGCGCCGGTGCGATCAATGGTCGTGCAGTCCACCACCTGTTGCCAGGTTTCGGTGCCGTAGCAACCGGCATTCATGGCGAGCGCGCCACCGATCGTGCCGGGCACGCCGGCCAGCCACTCGGCGCCACCGAGGTGATTGCGCGCGGCGAACTTGGCCGTGTGCGGCGAGGCGACACCCGCGCCCGCACAGACGATGTTGGCGTCCGCAACATCGAGTGCCATGCCGTGCAGCGTCGGCGTCGTCAACACGACCGTACCGTCGAAACCGCCGTCACGGACGAGCAGATTGCTGCCGAGGCCGACAAACAGGATCGGCTCGACCGCCGGCAGCGTCGGCAGGAATGCTTGCAGGTCGGCCAGGTCGGCCGGCTTGAAGAACCGTGCAGCGGCGCCGCCCGCGCGCCACGACACATGTTTCGCCATCGGCTCGCCTAGGCGAAGCTCGCCGCGCAGCCTGGCGGGCGGTGGCGCGGCAAAATTATTGGTCTCGGCCATGTTCATTCCCCGCCTCTCATTCCGCGCCCTGGATGCCGGCCAGGCGCGGCGCGACGCCGCCGACCGAACCCGCACCCATGGTGATGACGACATCGCCGTCGCGCACGCGGCCGGCAACCGCCGCCGGCAGGTCATTCGCGGTTTCGACAAACAGCGGTTCGACCTTTCCGTGCACCCGCAGGGCGCGAGCCAGCGATCGCCCATCGGCAGCAACGATCGGTGCCTCACCGGCCGGATAGACATCGGCGAGAATCACTTCATCAGCGGTCGACATCACCTTGACGAAATCCTCGAACAGGTCGCGGGTGCGGGTGTAGCGATGCGGCTGGAAGGCGAGCACGATGCGCCGGCCCGGAAAGGCGCCGCGTGCCGCTTTCAGGACGGCATCCATCTCCACCGGATGGTGGCCATAGTCGTCGATAAGCGTAAAGCTACCGCCCGCCGCGCCTGCCACGCCAGGAATCGCAACCTCGCCGTAGCGCTGGAAGCGCCGCCCGACACCGGTGAACGACGCCAATGCCGTTTTGATATTTTCGTCGGCAATGCCGATCTCGCGGGCGATGGCGATAGCCGACAAGGCATTCAGCACGTTGTGAACACCAGCCAGATTGAGCTCGACATCGAGCACTTTCCTGTCGCGGACTCCACGTCGGTCCACTGCCGTGAATTTCATCATCGCGCCGGAAGTTGCGACGTTTACTGCACGCAGTTCGACGTCTTCGTCCAAACCGTAGGTCAGCACCGGCTTGGTGAGGCGCGGCAGGATCTCCCGCACGTTGGGATCGTCGGCACACAGCACCGCCAGGCCGTAGAACGGCAGGTGCTCGAGGAATTCGACGAACGCCGACTTCAGTTTGGCGAAGTCGTGCCCGTAGGTATCCATGTGGTCCTGGTCGATATTGGTGACCACCGCCATGATCGGCTGCAGGTACAGGAACGAGGCATCGGATTCGTCTGCTTCCGCGACCAGGTATTCGCCCTTGCCGAGGCGCGCGTTGGTACCGATCGAATTCAGGCGCCCGCCGATCACGCAGGTCGGATCAAGCCCGGCTTCGCCGAGCACATGCGCAATTAGCGAGGTGGTCGTTGTCTTGCCGTGGGTGCCGGCGATGGCGATGCCTTGCTTGAAGCGCATCAGTTCCGCCAGCATCATCGCGCGCGGCACCACCGGCACGCGCGCGGCCTTCGCGGCGATTACTTCGGGATTGTCGGGCTTCACCGCACTGGAGGTGACGATCACATCCGCGCCGGCAATGTTGGATGCGGTGTGCCCGATCATGACCCCGGCGCCGAGCGACTTGAGCCGCTTCACCACAGCCGACTCGGCGATGTCGGAACCGCTCACGGTGTAGCCGAGGTTGATCAGCACTTCGGCGATGCCGGACATGCCGGAACCGCCAATGCCGATGAAGTGAAGATGATTGACTTTGTGCTTCACGGTGCCATTTCCATGCAAACCCCGGCGCAATTTGCCGTTGCGTCGGGTTTTCCCAGCGAGCGCGCGATCGTCGCCATTTCCCGCAATGTCTCCCGCGTCAGGCCGGCCAGCTGCGCAGCCAGCGACTGCGGCGTCGAATCGAGTTGCCTTACGAGCAAGCCCGCTCCCGCGTCGGCGAGGAAGCGCGCATTGGCCTCCTGCTCTTCGGCGACGAAATACGGCAGCGGCACCAGCACGCTGGCGACTCCGGCCACCGCCAGTTCCGCCACCGTGATGGCGCCGGCGCGGCACAGCATCAGGTCGCACCACGCATATCGCTCCGCCATGTCGTCGATGAAGGGCAGCACCGTTGCATCCACGCTTGCCGATTTGTAGGCGGCGACAAGTTCGTCGAAATTCTTCTCGCCGGATTGGTGGATGACGTCCGGACGCCGGTCAGCCGGCAGCGTCGCCAGCGCCGCGACGACGAGGTCATTCAAGGTCTTCGCGCCGAGACTGCCACCGACAATCAGCAGCCGCAGCGGCCCGCTGCGCCCGGTGAGGCGGTCTGCCGGCGCAGGCAGTGCGGCGATGTCGGCGCGCACCGGTGTCCCTAGCCATTCGACTCTTTTCGGTTTCGGCAGCAGCTTCGCGAGCGAATTCTTCGGCGTCTGCTCGAATGTTTTCGGGAATCCCACCAGAACGCGATCCGCGATCAAGGCCAGCACACGATTGGTCAAACCCGCATGCGCGCCGGGTTCATGCACCACCAGCGGCTTGCCGCACAGCACACCCATCATTCCGCCCGGAAAAGCGATGTAGCCGCCCATGGAAATCACCACATCGGGCTTCACCCGCCGGATGACCCGAAGCGCCTGCCAGAATGCGCGTAGCAGCACCAGCGGCAGCAGCGCCCAGGCGACGATGCCCTTGCTACGCACGCCCGACATCTGCACCACTTCAATGGCGATTTTGTCGCCCATGCCGGAGCGGCTGATCAGCTTGTGCTCCATCCCCGCGGGTGTCGCCAGCCAGGCGATGGCCCAGCCGCGCTGCACCAGCACCTCGGCAATCGCCAGGCCGGGGTAGACGTGACCGCCGGTACCGGCCGCCATGATCAGCGCGGTTCGCTTAGGCATTGTTAAAACCCGCAAGATCCTGAACCACAGAGAACACAGAGACCACAGAGAAAGACAAAACTTGAGCTTTCCTCTGTGGTCTCTGTGTTCTCTGTGGTTCAAGAATTGTATTGGCCTTCATCGCCGCACTCCCTTGCCTGACTGCGCAGGCGAGCGGTTCTCGGCATCGATGCGCAGCAGCACCGCCACCGCCACGCAATTGACGATGATGCCGGTGCCGCCGTAGGACAGGAACGGCAGCGTCAGGCCCTTGGTCGGCAACAGGCCCATGTTCACGCCCATGTTGATGAACGCCTGCACCGACAGCCATACGCCGATGCCCTGCGCAACCAGCGCCGCGTAGTATTTTTCGCGCATCATCGCTTCCCGCCCAACCATGAAGGCGCGGTAGATCAGCAGCACGAACAAGCCGAGCACGGTCGCCACGCCGGCAAAACCGAGTTCTTCCGCGACCACGGCGAGCAGGAAATCGGTGTGGGCTTCCGGCAGGTAGAAAAGTTTTTCCACGCTGCCGCCGAGTCCGACCCCCAGCCACTCGCCGCGCCCGAAGGCGATCAGCGAGTGCGAGAGCTGGTAGCCCTTGCCGAAGGCATCCGCCCACGGATCCATGAAGCCGACGATGCGCTGCAATCGATACGGCGACGAGATGATCAGTACTACGAACGCCGCCGCCAGCAGCACGATCAGTCCGGCAAACACGCGCCAGTTCAATCCGCCCAGGAACAGGATCGCCATCGCAATCGCGGTGATCACCACCAGCGCGCCGAAATCCGGTTCGCGCAACAGCAAGGCGCCAATGAACACCATCACCGACAGCATCGGCAGAAAGCCTTTCCGGAAGTCGTGCATGAAGGCGGCCTTGCGGACCGTGTAGTCGGCGGCGTAAAGAACGGCGAAGAACTTCATCAGCTCGGAGGGCTGCATGGTTATGAATCCCAGGGAAATCCAGCGCCGGCTGCCATTGACTTCGCGTCCCACGGCGGGGATCAGCACGATAACCAGGAGAAATCCGCCGATGATGAACAGCGCTGGCGAAAATTTCTGCCAGATGGCAATGGGAACCTGAAACGCGACGAACGCAGCCACCACCCCCAGCACCAGGTAGATGGCATGCCGCATCAGGAAGTAATGCATGCGGTAGCCGGTCATCTTCTCGGCTTCGGACATGGCAATCGAGGCGGAATACACCATCACCAGGCCGATGGCGAGCAGCAGCAGCACGCTCCAGAACAGCGTCATGTCGAGTTCGGCGCGAGGGGGCGGCACGGAGAGTGGGCTATAAAACATTGCGCTCCCCCGACTGCGCGTGCGCGCGCTTGCTCAACTCCGCGACACACTGTGCAAAGACGTCGCCGCGATGGCTGTAATTGCTGAACATGTCGAAGCTCGAGCAGGCCGGCGACAGCAATACCGCGTCACCGGGCGCGGCGTTCGCATAGGCCTTTTCAACGGCATCAGCCATGCTCGCGGCGTACACGACCGGCACGCGTGCTGTCGCGCCGGTGACAATGGCGGCCTCGATCAGCCGCGCATCCTGGCCGATCAGCACGACCGACCGGGCGCGCCGGCTCACCGGATTCGCGAGCGGGGCGAAATCCTGCTCCTTGCCGATCCCGCCCGCGATCAGCACCACCGGCACCGTCATGCCGTTCAGCGCGGCCACGGTTGAACCCACGTTGGTGCCCTTCGAATCGTCGTAGAACGTGACGTTGTTGATACAGCCGACTTTTTCCAGGCGATGCGGCAGTCCCTTGAAGTTTTGCAAGCCCGCCGCGAGCCGCTCGACATCGCAGCCGATGGCACGGCAGAGGCCGAATGCCGCCAGCGCATTGGCGGCATTGTGCAATCCGGCGACCGGCATGTCGGCCAGCGGCAGGTAGCGCTGCCTGCCTTGCATCAGCCAGCCATCGCCGATACCGAGGTCGTTTGCGCCGGACGCGGCGCTGATGCCGAAGGTGGAGACATCAGCCGGACTCAGGCGGCGGTCGCGCATGGCCAGGCTCGCGGCGTCCTCGCGATTGAGCACCTGATGCGTGGCGTGCATGAAGATGCGCTGCTTGGCGGCGGCGTAATCGGCCATTGACGCATAGCGGTCGAGGTGGTCCTGCGACAGGTTCAGCATCGTCGCCGCATCCAGCGGCAGCGACTGGGTCGTTTCCAGTTGAAAACTCGACAATTCAACGACGTAGACATCGGGCTGGCCGCTGTCCCGCGCGGCAAGCATGGCATCGATGACCGGCAAACCAATGTTGCCGGCCACCACGGTCTGCAAACCGGTGGCGCGGCACATCGCCCCCGCCATCGCGGTGACGGTGGATTTGCCATTCGAGCCGGTGATGCCGATCATTTTGGGTCGCTTGCCTTTCTTCGCTAGCTCGATTTGTTCCCACGCAAAAAGCTCGACATCCCCAGCGAACTTCGTCCCTTCAGCGACCGCCCTCGCGACGGCCGCGTCACACGCGGGCCCAGCAACGGCCACGCCCGGGCTTGCAACAACGAGTTCGGCGTCGCGAAAGAGGGCATCGACGTAGGCGCCGGCGACGAACTCTGCCCGGGGATGCCGGCTTCGCAGCTCAACGAGGCCGGGAGGATTCGCACGCGTGTCGGCGATTCGCACACGAGCACCCACTCGCTCGGCCCATCGCACGACGGAGAGTCCGGTGTCACCCGCGCCAAGAACAAGAATGCTTTTGTCATGCCAGTTCACCTCCGTGCTCCATCGTTAGCGAATGAATGCAAAAGTCGAGCACGGGTGCGGCTTTCCGGCCATAAATGGCTGAAAAGGCTCGCCAGTGCTTGTGTTTAGTACTTTTCTGCCAAAAACAATTGGCCGTTCGCCCTGAGCTTGTCGAAGGGTTGGATGGAATGGCACGGATAGCCCACTCAACCCTTCGACAAGCTCAGGGCGAACGGTGGATATTTGAGGTTCAGTCAAACTCTTCATCGCAGCTTCAACGTAGATAGCCCAAACAACACCAGGAGCATCGTGATGATCCAGAAGCGCACGGTTAGGTTTCTGGTCTCCGCCGCACTGCGTGCTTAACCGGCTGCGCCGGTTAGCGTCGCCCAAACCTGCCCGTCGTGCGCTCGCGAGATTTCTCATCGCAGTTTCAACGTGGACAAACCGAAGAGAACCAGCAGCATCGTGATACTCCAGAAGCGCACGACGACCTGGTTTTCTTTCCACCCCTTCAATTCGTAGTGGTGATGCAAAGGCGCCATGCGGAACACGCGCTTGCCGGTGAGCTTGAAGCTGATCACCTGGATAATAACCGAGAGCGTTTCCACGACGAATACGCCGCCCATGATGATCAGCACGATTTCCTGGCGGCAGATCACGGCGATCAGGCCCAGCGCACCGCCCAGCGCCAGCGCCCCCACGTCGCCCATGAACACTTCGGCCGGATAGGCGTTGAACCACAGGAACGCAAGGCCCGCGCCGGCGATCGCGCCGCAGAAGATCGCCAGTTCGCCGGCGCCGGCAATATGCGGCACGCCGAGATAAGTCGAGAACACGCGGTTGCCGGCGACGTAGGCAAAGATCGCCAGCGCCGAGGCCACCATCACCGTCGGCATGATGGCGAGGCCATCGAGTCCGTCGGTGAGGTTGACGGCATTGGAAAAGCCGACCACCACAAACCAGCCGAGGACGATGAAGCCGATGGTGCCGAGCGGAATGGCCACGGTCTTGAAAAACGGCACGATCAGGTCGGTCTGCTGCGGCAGGTTGGCGCGATAAGCCAGGTACGACAGCGCCAGCGCCGCGATCACCGTTTGCCAGAACAGCTTGTAGCGGGCGGACAAGCCCTTTGAGTTCTTGTGCACGACCTTTCGGTAGTCGTCCACCCAGCCGATCACGCCGAAGCCGATGGTGGTCACCAGGCACGCCCACACAAAGCGATTTTCCAGGTCGGCCCACAGCAGGGTCGTGATCGCGACCGCGGTCAGGATCAATGCGCCACCCATGGTGGGCGTGCCGGCCTTGATGAGGTGGCTCTGCGGACCATCGTCGCGCACCGATTGGCCGACCTTCATTTCGGTCAGCTTCCTGATCATGCGCGGGCCGATCAGGAACGAGATCGCCAATGCGGTCATCGCCGCCAGCACCGTGCGCAGCGTGATGTACTGAAAGACATTGAAGGCGCGAATGTCTTTTGACAGCCACTGAAATAGTTCTAGCAACATGCGTGCGGCCCTCCATGACGCCGGTTCGCGCATCGCGCGCGCGCCGCGCCGCGCGCCTGCCGGGGTTGGGCATCCCCCTCAAGTCCTGTATTCAAAGTGGCGCGCATTCAGGCATGCCCTCCGCCGTAGTTCGGCACCAGTTTTTCGACCACGCGTTCCATCTTCATGAAGCGTGAGCCTTTGACGAGTACCGTCGATTGCGTTCCCAGCAGTGGCCGCAGGCACGACACCAACTCATCCGCGCTAGCAAAATGCGCCGCCCCGGCGCCAAAGGCGGCGACGGTTTCCCGCGACATCTCACCCAGCGCGAACATCCGCTCAATGCCCGCCCCGCGCGCATACGAACCCACATCGCGATGCATCGTTGCGCTGTCGGCGCCGAGCTCGCCCATGTCTCCCAGGACCAGGTAGCGCGGCGGCTTGCCGGCCGCGAGCACGCGAATCGCCGCCTTCACCGAATCGGGATTCGCGTTGTAAGTGTCATCGATAATGGTGGCGGAATTGTGTCCGGTGAAAGTACGCAGGCGCCCTTCCACCCCGGAAAACGCCTCCAGTCCGCGCTGAATGGTTTCCAATGGGATGTCGAGCGCGCAAGCGCCCGCCGCCGCCGCCAGCGCATTCAACTGGTTGTGCTCGCCGGGCACGCGCAGGCGTACGCTGATGTGGCGGCCGCGCCAGGTGATGCCGAGGCTCTCCGGTCCGAATGTTCCCGCCACATCGTCTTCCGGTGCAATGCCAAAACTGATGATGCGATGCGCCTGATCGCGCGCTTGCAGGCTATCGCGCCAGAAGCCGCCGAAGCGATCATGCATGTTGACGACGGCGACGCCACCGGACTTCAGGGCACCGTAGATTTCACCCTTGGCCTGGGCAATCGCCTCGCGGCTGCCGAGTTCGCCGATATGCGCCGTGCCGGCCATGCTCACCATCGCCACATCCGGCTCGACCAGGCGCGTCAGGTAGTCGATTTCGCCGAGGTGATTCATGCCCAGTTCGAAAATCGCATAGCGATGGTGCGCACGCAGCCGCAGCAGCATCTGCGGCACGCCGATGTCATTGTTGAGGTTGCCCTCGGTCGCGAGCACATCGGCGGCATTGCCGGTGTGTGCCGCAAGGATGGCGCGCAGCATTTCCTTCACCGTCGTCTTGCCGCTGCTGCCGGTCAGCGCCAGGGTCGGGATGCTGAACCGGCGGCGCCAGGATGCGGCGATGCGGCCGTACGCGAAGCGCGTGTCGGGAACGACGATTTGCGGCATCGACACACCGGCGACGGCATGCTCTACCAGCGCGGCCGCGGCGCCTCGTGCCTGCGCCCGGGCTACGTAGTCATGCCCGTCAAAATTTTCGCCCTTGAGCGCGATGAACAACTCGCCAGGTAGAAGCGAGCGCGTGTCGGTGGACACACCGGTCAAGCCGGCATCGACCGTCGCCTCGCTTGCTTCCAGCGCGCGCGCGACATCCGCCAGCCGCATCGAAAAACCGGCGCTCACGAGCGGCCTCCGCGCCAGGCCGACAACGCCTCCTGCGCAACTTCCACGTCGCTGAAATGGTGCTTGGTCTCGCCGACGATCTGGTAGTCCTCGTGACCCTTGCCGGCGATGACGACGATATCGCCGGGGCGCGCCTCGTTCAGCGCCTCGTATATTCCCTGCTGCCGGTCGGCAATCGCCCGGTAGGGTGCGGTGCCCATGCCGGCCTCGATGTCACCGATGATGCGCTGCGGATCTTCGGTGCGCGGATTGTCCGAGGTAATGATGGTGAGATCGGCGTAGCGCGCGGAGATCGCACCCATCTGCGGCCGCTTGCCGCGATCGCGATCGCCGCCGCAGCCGAAGAGGGAAATCAGGCGGCCGTTTTCCGGGACGATGGCGGACACTGTCGAGAGCGCCTTTTCCAGCGCATCCGGTGTATGCGCGTAGTCCACCACCACCAGTGGTTTGTCGCTGGTTTTGCCGGCGCAGCGCACGGTCTGCATGCGCCCGGGCACCGGCGGCAGCTTGCCGGCGATGGCGGCCGCCTGCGCCAGCGTCATGCCGCCGGCGATCAGCGCGCCGATCACCGCCAGCAGGTTGCCGATGTTGAAGGCGCCGAGTATGTCCGACTCCACACGGGCCACGCCGAACTGCCCGGTGACCTCGAACGACAGGCCGCTCGGCGACACGGCGACGCTTTTCGCCGCCAGATTGGCGAAGCTGCCGTTCTGGCGCATGCTGTAGCGAATCAGCTCAACGCCGGATCGCCCGGCCTGCCGTTCGGCCAGCGCCACGCCGAACGCGTCATCGACATTGATAACCGCGTGCTTCACGCCGCGCTGGTCAAACAGCGCGGCCTTCGCCTCACCATATCGCTCCATGGTGCCGTGATAATCGAGATGGTCGCGGGTGAGATTGGTGAATACCGCCACGTCATACTTGATGTCGGCCACGCGCCCCTGATCGAGTCCGTGGCTGGAGACTTCCATCGCGCAAGCCTCGGCGCCGGCACGCAGGTATTCACGCAGCATGCGCTGCAGCGCAACCGCATCCGGCGTGGTGTTATCCGCCGGCTGCAGGTGGCCGACCAGGCCATTGCCGATGGTGCCGATCACCGCCGACTTCCGGCCGGCCAGTTCCAATCCCTTGGCAATCCATTGTGATACCGAGGTCTTGCCGTTGGTGCCGGTCACGCCGGTCATCCACAGCGCTTCGGCGGGATGGCCGTAGACATGGCCGGCAATCTGGCTGGCGTGCGCCTTCAGGTCCGGCACGCCCAGATGCGGCACCTTCCAGTCCGCGTTCCAGGTGAATCCCTTCGCTTCGAACAACACCGCCGAGGCGCCACGCAGCACCGCGTCGGCGATGAAATCGCGGCCGTCACGGGTTGCCCCCGGATACGCCAGAAATGCGGCGCCGCGGCGTGCTTCGCGGCTGCTGGATGTCACTTCGTCGACCGGCGCGGGCAGGCTTGCCAGCGCATTGGCGAGCTGCACTTCACTAAAATCCGCCGCCAGCGTGCTGCCTTGCGATCCCGCGCCATTTTGCACGGGCATGCCGAGCGGATAGTGGCGCGCCGGCGTCAACATCATCCGCGCTCCTTCACGACCGGCGTTGCGCTGGCCTCATGCAATTGAGGCAACTGAGACGATTGTGGCAACTGCGCTTGCTGCGGCGCTTGTGGCGCATCGGGCAACACCCCGGCCATGCGCAGCGCCTGCGACATCACCGTGGAAAAGATCGGCGCAGATACTTCGCCGCCAAAATGTTTTCCCGCCGAAGGTTCGTCAATGGTGACGGCGATGATATAGCGCGGGTTCGATGCCGGCCCGTAACCGACAAAAGAGGACACATAGAGATGCTCCGCGTACTGCCCGTTCAGCAGCTTGTGCGCGGTGCCGGTCTTTCCGGCGACGCGATAGCCCGGCACCTGGCCGCGGGTGGCGGTGCCGCCGGCCTGGGTCACGGTTTCAAGCATCTGCGACATCGTCTTCGCCGTTTGCGCCGAGATGATCTGCTTGCCGATCACATCGCCGTCGCGCTTGAGAAACGTCGCGGGCAGCAGCACGCCGTTATTGGTGAAGATGGTGTACGCCCGCGCCAGTTGGAGGGCGCTGACCGAGATGCCGTAGCCGTAGCCCATGGTTGCCTGCTCGATCGGTTTCCAGCCCTTGACGGCACGCAGGCGGCCGCTGGCTTCGCCGGGAAAGCCGGTCTTCGGCGCACTGCCAAAACCAAGATCGCTATAGAGATTCCACAACTGCTCGGAAGGCAATTGCAGGGCGAGCATGGCGGTACCGATGTTGCTCGATTTCTGGATGATCTCGGCCACGGTCAACTTGTCCGAGCGATGCGGCAGGTCGGTGATGGTCTTCTGGCCGATGGTCAGACCGGGCCCGGTGACGATGACGGTCCCGGGTTTGACGATGCCGGCTTCAAGCGCGGCCGACACGGCGAATGGCTTGAAGGTCGAACCTGGCTCGAAAGTATCGGTCACGCTGCGGTTGCGTGCCTGCTTCGGATTCCAGTTGGTGCGATTGTTGGGATTGAAATCGGGCTGGTTCACCAGCGCCAGCACTTCGCCGGTTTTTGCGTCCAGCATCACCAGCGCGCCGCCCTTGGCCTTGTGTGCCTCGACCGCCGCCTTCAATTCGCGATGCGCGAGGTACTGGAAGCGCTCATCGATGGACAGCCTGAGCGACTTGCCTTCGCGTGGCGCTTTCAGGTTCTCGATGTCCTCGACGATGCGCCCCTTGCGATCCTTGATGACGCGACGCTGACCGGGAGAGCCGGACAGCAGCGGCTGTTGCGCGAGTTCGATGCCTTCCTGACCCTGATCGTCCTGCCCGGTGAAGCCGATGATGTGCGCGGCCACGTCGCCGGCCGGATAGTAGCGGCGAAACTCGCGCTGCTGGAACACGCCGGGGATTTTCAGGGCGATCACATTCCTCGCCTGGTCCGGGGACAACTGCCGTTTCAGCCACACGAAGTTCTTGTCCTTTTCGGCGAGGCGTGAGGCCAGCGTCTTACGATCCATGTTCAGCGCCTGCGCCAGCCCGGCAAGCTGCAGCTTGTCGATGTCCATTTCCGCCGGGCTCGCCCAGATCGATTCGACCGGCGTGGAAATCGCCAGCGGCTTGCCATGGCGATCCATCACCGCGCCGCGCGAGGCCGGCATATCCACCACGCGCACGAAACGCGCCTCGCCCTTGGCCTGCAGGAAATCGTTGTTGAGGGCTTGCAGGTAGAACGCCCGACCGAGCAACAGCAGGAAAGCGGCAAGGCACAGCAGCAGCACGGCACGCGAGCGCCAGCCTTCCAGCTTCAGGCGCAGGTTGGGTTCGAGGCGCCGGGACGAATGGTTCATTTGCCGGAACTCCCGGTCGATCCGGCCGAGCCAGTATCGAGCACCACGATCACGGTCTTCTTCGGATCGGGCAGGCTCATGCCAAGGTCGCGTGACGCCTTCTGCTCGATGCGTTTGCCGTTGCCGTGGGTCTGCGATTCGATCTGCAGTTCGCGCCACTCATTGTCGAGTTTGCGTTCTGCTTCCTGCTCGGTTTGCAGTTCGATGAAAAACTTTCGCGCCTGATGCTGCGAGGTCACGACCGACAGCGCGCAGCCGATCAGCAGCAGCAGCAGCAGGGTGTTCAGGCGGGTCACAGCTTCACCGCCGTGCGCATGATGGCCGAGCGAGCGCGCGGGTTGGCGGCGACTTCCGCCTCGCCGGCCCTGACCGGTTTGCCGAGGATTTTCAGGGTCGCGTCGTTGACCTCGTTGGCACGGATCGGCAATTTCGAGGGAAGGTGGTCCGCCTTCGCCGCGTTCTGCATGAAACGCTTGACGATACGGTCTTCCAGCGAGTGAAACGCAATGACAACCAACCTGCCTCCAGTCCGCAACCCTGTCATGACCTGCGGTAAGACTTGTTCTATCTCTTCAAGCTCTTGATTGATGAAAATCCGAAAAGCCTGAAACGTGCGGGTTGCGGGGTGCTGGCCCGGCTCGCGCGTCCGGACGGTTTTACCCACGAGCTCGGCAAGCTCGCGCGTCGTCCGAATACGTCCGATGACCCTTGCCGCAATAACCGCTCTTGCAATCTGCCTAGCAAACCGTTCTTCACCATAGCGCCAGATAACCTCCCCTATTTCTTGTTCTTCGGCGCGGTTCAGCCATGTCTCAACGGTCTCGCCACGCGTGGTATCCATACGCATGTCGAGCGGTCCATCGAAACGAAAACTGAATCCGCGATCCTGTTCATCCAGCTGCGGCGACGACACTCCCAAGTCCGCCAGCAATCCATCGAGCACCTGTTTCCGGCTTCCCGATACTTCTTCCAGCACCTCGCCCAATTCACTCATCGCCATGTGGTGCAACGAAAACCGTTTGTCCTGCGTCGCCAGCAACTGCCCCGTTTCAACGGCACGCGGGTCACGGTCGATGGAGATCAATCGTCCATTGGCTCCCAGACGTTCGAGAATGGCGCGCGAGTGGCCGCCGCGGCCAAACGTGGCATCGACGTATACGCCATCGGGTTTGATTGCCAACGCATCGACCGCTTCACGCAACAGTACGGTGATGTGTGCTGGCGAAGGGGTTGCTGGCGAAGTTGGGGTCTCATTCATGCCACCGGCTAAAGAGAAAAATTCTCGGTGCCGGGCGGTAACCCGGCGGCACCCG
>JANNGY010000111.1:0-2184 GCA_031404095.1 Betaproteobacteria bacterium
ACGCCGGCCGGCAGCGTGCCGCCTGTCATCGTGATGGTCGGCAGGGGTACGCCATTGGCCGCGATGTTGAACGTGGTGCCTGCGATATTGAATGTAAATCCGCCAAAGCTCGCCGGTGTGGTAAACGACGGCGCGACCGGAGTTGGCGTCGGCGTGAACGAATTGCTCGCCGCCGACGCGGGACTGTTGCCGGCGATATTGCTCGCCGTGACGGTACAGGTATAGGGCGTGCCGTTGGTCAGGCCCGTGATCAGATGACTGGTGGCCAGTGTTCCCGCATTTGCATCGGTGCCGCCGGCAGGATTGCATGTCACCTGGTAGCCGGCAATCGGGCTGCCACCGGTGAAAGCCGGCGGCGTAAAGCTGACCGTGCCCTGTGTATCGCCGGCGGCGCCACTCACGCCCGTCGGCGGGCCGGGGACATTGGCAGTGACGCTGAACGATTGCTGCACTTGCGGCGCGGCGGCGAAATTGGCGTCGCCGGCCTGATTGGCATTGACCGTGCAGGTTCCCGCCGCGACCATCACAATATTGAGCGCGCTGATGGTACAGACGGCCGGGGTGATACTGGCAAGCGTCACCGCCAGCAATGAACTGGCGCTTGCACCGGAAGCGATCGGCGACGCGCTGAAGGGCTGCGCACCGGGGTTGTTAAACGTGATCGATTGCGTCGCCGGGTTGATGGTCAGCGCCACGCCCTGGGTGTCGGTCGCGCCGTTGCTGGCCTGCACGGTGAAGGAGCTTGATCCCCCCGCCGTCGGGATGCCCGAGAGCAGTCCGGCCGCGCTCAATGTCAGGCCGGCGGGAAGCGATCCGCTGATCACGGACCAAACAATCGTCGGTGTGCCGGTTGCGGTGAACGTGAAGCTGTAAGGCGCGCCGAAGGTGCCGGCCGGCGGCGGGCCACTGGTGATGTTGGGCGGCACGGTGATGCCGTTACCGTTGGCGAAGAATACGGCGCTATACGGCGGATTGGTGCCGAGCCCGGCGAGAAAGCCTATGGTGGTCGTACCGTTGGTCGAACCAGTGCCGGCCGGCACGAGCGTGACGGTCGCCGTGCACGATGTTCCGGGAAGAAGAGCGAGGCTCACCGCGCAGGGATTGCCACCGCTGCCGACCGCGCTGAAGCCGAGGCCGGTCGTGTTGAAACTGGTAATCGTGTAGGTGCTCGGAAACGCCGTCGTGTTCGAATCGTTGGTGAAGGTGAAGGTCTGGTTCGCCGGTGTGCCAATCGGCACGTTGCCAAATGCCACGCTCGGCGGCGCAAGGGACGAAGGCATCAGGAAGCCCGCGCCATTGAGGGGAACGCCACGCGTGTAAGGCGGGTCCGCGCCCAGCCCGGCCAGGAAACCAATCGTGGTCGTGCCGTTGGACGATCCCGTTCCGCCGATCTGGAAGGTCACGGTTACGCCGCAACTCGTTCCGGGCGCCAGCACCAGGCTGGCCGCGCATGGGTTACCGCCGCTGCCGACCGCGGAGAAACCCAAGCCAGTGGTCGTCAGGCTGGTCACGGTATAGGGCGATGGAAACGCCGTCGTGTTTGAGTCGTTGGTGAAAGTAAAGTTTTGGGTTGCCGCCAGCGTAATCGGCACGTTGCCAAACAGCACGCTTGGCGGTACCGTTGAAGGTGGAACAAAGCCGTTACCATTGGTATTCTGCGTTGCGCTATAGGTCGGCCCGGTGCCGAATGGCTGGAAGCCAACCGTGGTGGTGCCGTTGGAACTGCCGGGACCCGCTGGTGTGAAGGTCGCGGTATAGGTGCAACCTGTGCCACCGTTGACGATGGCGCCGACGTTGCAGGGGCTCCCGCCGGAAGGGGCCACCGTGAAGCCGAGGCCGGTAATCGACAGCGACGTGATCGTATACGGCGCCGCCGAGGGGTTGTTGAACGTCGAAATCTGGTTGACGGGCAGGCTGACCGGCGCGTTGCCGAACAGGATCGAGGCTGGCGTGATCGATGCGTTGGGCGCGAGGCCGGTGCCGGTAAGTGAAATCGTCGTCGGACTGGTCGGCGCATCGGACGTGATGACGATGCTCGCGGGTAATGCGCCGGTCACGTTCGGCGCGAAGACGAGATTCAACTGGCAGGTGGCCAGCGGCGCAAGCAGAATCGGGCCACCTGCCAGCGGCGCACCACCGGCCGCGGAACCAAAGCCGCACCAATGCGCCACGTTCGGCGCACCA
>JANNGY010000112.1:0-15875 GCA_031404095.1 Betaproteobacteria bacterium
GGCCGGCACGCAAGCATTTCCATAAAGTATCAGCCGTTTTCTTGTTCATCCTGATTGTCCTGCCGACGGCGGCTCACTACCATGGTCTGCACACAACCGGCCTGCGCACGCAACAAATCGCGCGTCCCTGACAGTTCGCGCAACAACCAACACCAATAGCGCCAAAGCCGGCTGCCCAATTACTCTCCAGGAGGAGAAGACATCATGGGCTTCAAGGTTCTCATCATGGGAGCGTCCTATGGCTCGCTGCTCGGCGCCAAGCTGCTGCTGGCCGGGCATGACGTGACATTGGTCGGCCTGCCGGCCGAAGTCGAATTGTTCAATCGCGAGGGCGCGCGCGTGCGCGTGCCGGTCAAGGGACGCGAAGGGCTGGTCGAAATGGATTCGCGCGACGCGCCGGGCAGACTCGCCGCCAGCGGCCCGGATGCGGCCGACCCGGCAGCATTCGACCTGGTGGCGCTGGCGATGCAGGAACCGCAGTACGGCGCACCCGGCGTGCGCGAATTGCTCGACCGCGTGGCGCGTTCGCGCGTGCCGTGCATGTCGATCATGAACATGCCACCCTTGCCGTACCTGGCGCGCATTCCCGGCGTCGCGGCCGACGCCTGCCGCGGCTGCTACACCGACCCGTCGGTATGGGACGGCTTTGACCCCGCGCTGATGACGCTGTGCAGCCCGGACCCGCAGGCGTTCCGTCCGCCCGAGGAAAAAGTCAACGTACTGCAGGTGCGCCTGCCGACCAATTTCAAGGCGGCGCGATTCGTTTCAGATGAACACACCGCCATCCTGCGAAAGTTGGAAGCCGGCATCGAGGCCGTGCGTTTCAATACCGACGCCGGCGCCATCGAACTGCCGGTGAAACTGAAAGTGCACGATTCCGTGTTCGTGCCGCTCGCCAAATGGAGCATGCTGATGGCGGGCAACTATCGCTGCATCCAGAAGGACGCGATGCGGCCGATCAAGGAGGCGGTCCACGGCAATATCGACGAGTCGCGAGCCGTCTATCAGTGGGTCGCCACGCTCTGCCAATCGCTGGGCGCTGCCGCGACCGACCTGGTGCCGTTCGAGAAATATGCCAATGCGGCGCTCGGTCTTGCCAACCCGTCTTCGGCAGCTCGCGCACTATTCGGCGGCGCGCAAAGCATTGAACGCGTTGATCGCCTGGTACAGGCCGTCGCCGCGCAGAAGGGGATGCAAAACGCGGTCATCGATGAAATCGTGGCGCTGGTGGATGCGCGGCTTGAACTCAACCGGGACAAGTTGACCATTACTGCTTGAGCTTGCGTTCTGGCGCCCGTCGCGCGCGTGCTACATTGCGCGATCAGAACACTTCAGGGAACAAACAATGGCACAGACCATTCGACTAATCGGCTGCTGGGCGGCCGCCCTCCTGCTGCCCTTGTGTGCAACGGCTGCCACGGCGGCGGACCCGATTCCGACCGCCGATTTTTTTCGCCGTCCGGTATTCTCCGGCGCCGTGATGTCTCCCTCCGGCCGCTACGTGGCGGCAACCATGAAAGGCGGTCCCAAGGGGCGGCATGGCCTGGTGATGATCGACGTGCACGACACGTCGAAATCGAAAGGACTTGCCGCATTCGTCGATGCCGACGTGGCGGCCGTGCATTGGGTCAATGACGACCGTCTTGTCTTCAGCGTCGTCGACTGGCAGTCGCCGATGGGTGACCAGATCGGGCAGGGACTGTTTACCGTGGACCGCGAAGGCAAGGAAGCCGCGCGCAGCCTGATCCGGCGGCGTCTCGCGCAAAGCGAAAGCTACGGCATCGGCTCGGCAGGTTCGCGCCTGGCCGAGACCGGCCTGTCAATTTTTCACCGCTTTCATTCGGTGGTACGCGACGGCAGCAACGACGTCATTCTGGTGCGCGCCGACATCAACGATCGCTACGAAGTACTCGGTACCACCTTGCTGCGCCTCGATACGGTCAAGGCGCAGACCACGGTCATTACCCGCGGTGGCCCTGACTTCGTGCGCGCCTGGGCGCTGGATCATCGTGGCATCCCCCGGGTGGCTGTCAGCCTGCAGGATGGCAAGTCGCGGCTTCACTGGCGCGTCACCGCCGAATCGCCATGGACCCGCGCCGGCGAGTGGGACACTTACAGCAACAACCGCAAGACAATTTCGCCGATCGTCGTCGATTCGGCGAATCGCCTTTACGTTTCCAGTCGACAGGGCGACAACGTCGACACCGACATGCTTTCGCGATTGGAGATGTCAACGCCGTCGATCGAATGGAAGCCGCTGATATCGCTGGCCGGCTACGATTTTGAAGGTGAACTGGTATTTCGGCCGGACGGCACACTGGTCGGCATACATTACCTGACGGACGCACGCGGCACCCATTGGCTTGACGCCGGCCTCAAGGCCGCCCAGGCCAGGGTCGACCAGCGGTTGCCAGGCGCCATTAATGAGCTCGATTGTGGCGATTGCGAAAGCAACAAGGTCATCCTCGTGACGTCTTCGTCGGATCGCCAGCCGCCGGCGATGTACTTGTTCGATGTGCAAAGCGGACAGCTCTCGCTGCTGGCGCAGTCGCGGCCGTGGCTGAAGGCGCAAACAATGGCGCACCGCGAGATGCAGCGCGTGACCGCGCGCGACGGTTTGTCCATCCCGGTCCACATCACGCGGCCAGCCGGGCGCACCGGGCAGCTGCCCACCATCGTGCTGGTACACGGCGGGCCTTATGTGCGTGGTGGCGAGTGGAAATGGTATGAAGAATCGCAGTTCCTTGCGTCGCGCGGCTACCTGGTGATCGAGCCGGAATTCCGCGGCAGTACCGGCTTTGGCTTCAAGCATTTCCAGGCAGGATGGAAACAGTGGGGACTCGCGATGCAGGACGATATTGCCGACGCAACGCGCTGGGCGATCAAGCAGGGTCTCGCCGACCCGAAACGCATCGGCATCGCCGGCGCAAGTTACGGCGGATATGCGGTCCTGATGGGCCTGATCCGCTACCCCGAGTTATATCAGTGCGGTATCAATTGGGTGGGCGTCAGCGATCTTGACCTGATGTACACCGCGCGCTGGAGCGACCTGAGCAACATGTGGAAAGATTACGGCATGCCGCTTCTGGTCGGCGATCGCGAGAAGGATCGTCAACAGCTGAATGAAACCTCACCGTTGAAACAGGCATCAAAGCTGACCCAGCCCTTGTTGCTGGCCTATGGCGACATGGACCGCCGCGTACCCATCGAGCACGGCGTGTCCCTGCGCGACGCCGTGACGCCGCACAACAAGAATGTCGAATGGATCAAGTATGCGGATGAAGGCCACGGCTGGGTTCTGGAAGCAAACAACATCGATTTCTGGACGAAGATCGAGCTGTTTCTGGACAAGCACCTGAAGAACGCAAAATAGCGCGCCAGCGTGTCAGTGGCTGAACGGCTCAACTATCTGGAACTTCCATCTCCGCAAGCGCTTCACTGATCTCACCGGACGTCGCCGGCCGGACCAGGCGCGAACTTTCTTTTCCGTCCTGCAGAAAGATCAATGTCGGCCACAGTTTCACCCTGAATGAGCGCCCCAGGCGGCGGCCCGGCCCGTCGGCAATCTTGAAATGGTGCAGGCCGGAATGGCTTTCCAGGGCAGTGGCGATCAGTGGCTGCGCGGCGCGGCAATGGCCGCACCAGGCGTTGCCGAATTCAATCAGGACCGCACCTTCAAGCGCTTCGATTTCGGCACGGGCGGGTTCCACCGCCTCGCAAGTTTCTGTCATCTTCATCGCTGCGTCCCTGTTCGACCTCTCACCATCAATCGCCGGACTTCATTACCTTGCCGGTCGCCAGCGTGATCGACTTCGGCTCCCAGGTCAATATCAGCGCACTCTCCGGCAGGGTAACGAATTCTTTGTCCGCGTCACCGGCACCGCGGCGCGGATTGCCGCAGCGAACCTCGACGATCGCGCCGATCGGAATCGGTTCGGAGCGATTGATGTAGCAACTGGCCACGCCCATCATCGATGCGGCCTCGGACTGCGTGCGTATGGTGATCGAGCCGGCGGCATGGGTGATGGTTTCACCAGACGTGTTGATCAGGCGAAAGGTGTTGATCAGTGTCGGCGTATTGTTCAGGGCTTGCCCCTGACGCGGTTCGCGTCCGCTCACTTCGTCGGCGGTGAGAATTTCGCGTTTCACCAGCTCCACCCCGAGCGCCATGCGTAACGGCTCCATCGCCGATTCGCGATCTTCGCGCAATACCTCCGTGCGGGCGTCCTGAACCGACTGCTTCACCTTGAATTCGCGCTGCAGCTTGATGGCTTCGGCAAAGGTGCGTGCGGTGAACGGCGCGTCGGGATCGGCGAACTGGGGCGGCAGCACATCGCCATTGCTGCGTTTCAGGTAGCCCAGCACCAGTTCACGCTCTTCCGCGCTCAGGCGATCCAGCTGCGGTTGAATTTTCGGGATATCGGCCAGGTTCAAGGGCAAGGCAGTGCCAAGGGGATTCTTTGTGCACGCGGGCGCGCCCGCGACAATCATAAACAGCAGTACGACGCGGAACAGGGACAGGGAAATGTGCATTTCAGATCACTCAGGAATTCGGCGCTTCTGATTCACGCCCCCAATCCAAAAGGATCATCCACCGAATGCGACGGTTGCGTGAACCACTTCGGCCCCGTCGCCGTCATGTAGAAATGGTCCTCGAGGCGAATGCCGAATTCACCGGGCACGCAGATCATCGGCTCGTTGCTGAAGCACATGCCCTCGGCCAGCGGCGTCGCGTCGCTGCCGACGAGATAGGGCCACTCGTGGATATCAAGCCCGATGCCATGCCCGGTGCGATGCGGCAGGCCCGGCAACTGGTAGTCGGGCCCAAAACCGCTCGCCTCCAGCGAGCGGCGCGCGGCGAGATCGACCTCCTTGCAAGGCACGCCCGGTTGCGCGGCCGCGAACGCCGCTGCCTGCGCACGCTTCTCGGCATCCCACACGGCACGCTGGCGTTTGCCCGGCTCGCCAAATACATAGGTACGGGTGATGTCGGAAATGTAGCCGTGTACCTGGCAGCCGGTGTCGATCAATACCATGTCGCCCTTTTTCAGCGTCTGCGGATCCTTCACGCCGTGCGGGAAGGCGGTGGCTTCGCCGAACAGCACGATGCTGAAGTAGGAGCCCGGCGCGCCCACTTTCCTGTGGGCCTCGTGAATGAACGCATTGACTTCGGTGGTGGTGATGCCGGCCTGCATGATGCTCGCGGCCGCCTTGTGGACTTCCAGCGTCATGTCCTTGGCGCGTTGCATCAGCGCAATCTCATTGGATGATTTCCGGGCGCGGCAGTGTGCAGTCACCGGTTTCGCATTCACCAGACGGTAATTGGCTTCGAGCCGGCCGATGCCATCGACAATGAAAAACGGCGCATCCTCGCTGATGCCGATGGTCGGTGATTCTGCTGCGCTGCCGGTGATCCTCATGCGCGCCAGCGTATCGACAAACAACTGATACGGGCTTTCATGTTCATGCCAGGTGTTGACCTTGCCTTCGGCCACCATGAAGTCGCGCAGCGTATTCTGTTCGAAATAGGGCGCGATGTATTCGATGGCGCCGCGCGCGGGAATGATGGCGCCCACCATGCGTTCGCTCGGATGCCATTGGGTGCCGGTGAAGTAGCTCATGTTGGTCCCGGCGTGCACCCACATCGCCGCCATGTCCAGGGCCTTCAGCGTAGCCTGTGCCTTGGCCAGGCGCTGCTGGTATTCCGGCAGTGCAATCGGTTGGACGCCTTGCATCATGTTTGACAGCGCGGCGAGCGCCGCTTCCTTTTTCTTGCCGCCAACGCCGATGGTCATGGTCTATACCTACTTATGGAAAGTTTGTTCATTGGCTTCCGCAGTCCGGCGGATAACACTGTCCGGTCGAAATACGTCAGCATCCTTTTCACTTTGTCATTCCCGCGCAGGCGGGAATCCAAGCTTCTTTCGACGCATTTCATATAAACAAAATTGGATTCCCGCCTTCGCGGGAATGACATCCAATGAAAGTTTGTGGTTCATCAACCCAAATATCGCGTCTCAAGATGTCGCCGGTAGTGCGCCGGATCGAGCGGCCCGCCGGTGGCGCGGGTGACCAGTTCGGTCGTACTCCAGCGGCTGCCTTGCTGCCAGATGTTCGCGCCCAGCCAGTTGAACACCGGCGACAGGTCGCCGGTCGCCATGCGCGCATCGAGGTCCGGTGTGGCACGGCGGATCGCTGCGAACCACTGCGCCGCGTACATGGCGCCGAGCGTGTAACTGGGGAAGTAACCGAACAGTCCGCTGCCCCAGTGAACGTCCTGCATGCAGCCATTGGTGAAGTTGCCGCGGGTGTCGATATCCAGCAGTTCGGCCATGGCGGCATCCCAGCGCGCGGGAATGTCCTCGGCTTCGGCGCGTCCCTCGATCAGGTCGCGCTCGAGGCGGTAACGCAGGATCACATGCAGCGGATAGGTGAGCTCATCGGCATCGACGCGAATAAAACTCGGGTGGACCCGGGTAAGCCAGCGATGCAGATTGTCCGGCTCGAAGGCGGGCTGCTCGCCGAAATGCGCGGCCATGCGCGGCGCCAGCAGGCCAATGAACGGACGGCTGAGACCGATCTGCATTTCGAAACTGAGGCTCTGGCTTTCGTGAATCCCCGCGCTCCGTGCCCACGCCACCGGTTGGCCGAGCAAATCGCGCGGCAGGTTTTGCTCGTAGCGGCCGTGCCCGGTCTCGTGGATGATGCCCATCAGGCTGCCGACAAAATCGTCCTCGCGATAACGCGTGGTCAGGCGCGTGTCTTCCGGCACGCCGCCGCAGAACGGGTGCGCGCTCTCGTCCAGCCGTCCGCGGGAGAAATCGAAGCCCAGCAGCGTCATGGCCTCAAGGCCGAGCGCGTTTTGCGCGGCGCGCGGGAACGGCCCTGCGGGCGCCTGCACCGTTTCGCGCGACTGTTTCTCACGCACCTGCCGCACCAGGCCGGGCAGCCATTGCTGCAGGTCGCCAAACAATTTATCCAGCAGTTCGCCGGTCATGCCGGGCTCATAGATATCCATCAGCGCATCGTGCGGGCTGAGGCCGGTGTGGTCGGCCAGGCACTTCGCCTGCTCGCGGGCGAGTGTCAGCACTTCGCGGAAATTTGCCAGGAACCCGGTCCAGTCGTTGGCGGGACGCTGCGTGCGCCAGGCGTGTTCGCAACGCGCAATCGCCATCGACTGCGCCTGCACCAGCGCCGCGGGCAGCGCGTTGGCGTTGCGCCAGTCGCGGCGGATTTCACGCAGGTTCGCGTGCTGGAATTCGTCGAGCGCCTCTTTGGCCGCACGCTCCAAATTTGTGACCAGGCGCGGGTCGGTGCGAATGCCGTGCAGCAGGACATCCATCTCCGCCATCGCATTGGCGCGCGCGGCATTGCCGTTGGCCGGCATCAGTGCCGAGCGATCCCACGAGGCGATCGCCTGCAGGTGGCTGAAGCGATGCAGGCGCTGCCAAGTGGCGGCGAGTTCGTCGTAGGCGGGGTGGGTCATGCGGATCGCTCCCTGTTGTTCTGGATCATTTTCAGTTACCGATCATTCGTGGCCGGCGAACGCGGCGTCGATCGGCGACAACAGGCGCCATTTTGACTGATGTCACGGCTAACTGCGTCGGCCGCGCGTGCAGCCTTCCTGAGCCTGCCTCTTGAGCAAACAAAGTCAAGCACTGGCGCGGCGTTCCGGCTATTTTTTGCCTGGAACCCCCGCCAGTGCTGGTGTTTGGCGAAAAACTCCGGCATTTCCGCCGATCCCGCCGCCAGCCTTCATTCCGCACCGCCAACCATGGCGGCGCGCGTCGCCGTTGCCGCGCCGCCGGCTCGCCGCGTTCGAATGCTGGCAAAATGGACGCGTTGCCCTTACGCGGAATTCACTCATGATTTATCTTATCGCCGGCCTGCTGCTGTTTCTCGGTGTGCATTCCGTGCGCATCTTTGCCGATGACTGGCGGACCGCGCGCGTCGCGGCAATGGGAGCCGGTGCATGGAAGGGGCTTTATTCGGTGGCCTCCCTCATCGGCTTTTTGCTCATCGTTCACGGCTACGGGCTGACGCGGCAGGCGCCGGTGGAGTTGTGGATGCCGCCCTTGTGGACGCGCCACGTCACGGCGCTGCTGACCCTGCCAATCTTCATCCTGCTGGCGGCTGCGTACGTACCCGGCTCGCATATCAAGGCATGGGTGAAACACCCGATGATGCTGAGCGTGAAGCTGTGGGCGCTGGCGCACCTGCTGTCGAACGGCCGCCTGGCCGATGTGCTGTTATTCGGCGGTTTTACCCTCTGGGCGGCGCTGGCGTTTCGGGCCGCGCGGCAACGCGACCGACAACAATCGGTGTTTTACCTGGCCGCCGGCTGGTCGCGCGATGTCATCGTTATCGCCATTGGCCTCGCGGCATGGGTAGCCTTTGCACTCTACCTGCACAGCGCGTTGATCGGCGTGCGGCCCTTCGGATAGGCGACATGTCTGGATTCAGCGGCCGACCCGTGTCGCTGGCGGATTAGACGTCAACAGGCGTTGGCCGACCGCGGCAACTCAGCCGGCCGGTGAGGTGAGGTGAGGCGATGCACTGCAAATTACGCCATGGATATTCGCGGCGGACGTCCTTACACTGTGTGAATGCCCCTGGAATTCAATTCCCAGTCACTGTTGGCCGTGTGCGTTGCGCTCGGCGTTGGCCTGCTGATCGGCGCCGAACGCGAGCGGCGCAAGGGCGAGGGGCCCACTCGCGCCTCGGCGGGTATTCGCACTTTCGCGGTGGTCTCGCTCACCGGCGCGGTCGCGATGCTGCTGGGCGATGTGCTGCTGATGGCGGTGGCCGCCATGCTGATCGGCGGCTTCGCGCTGATCGCCTACCGCCGGACGACGGCCGAAGACCCCGGGATGACCACCGAAATTGCGCTGCTGCTGACTTGCCTGATCGGCGGACTTGCCGTGCGCGAACCGCTGCTCGCCGCCGGCCTCGGCGTGTCGCTGGCCGGCTTGCTGGCGGCGCGGGATCGCCTGCACCACTTTGTCCGCGGCGTGTTGAGCGAACGCGAACTGCATGATGCGCTGCTGTTTGCCGCCGCCGCGCTGATCGCGTTTCCGCTCGCGCCCAATCGTTTTCTCGGCCCGTTCAACGCCATCAATCCGCATTCGCTGATCGGCATCGTGGTACTGGTGATGTCGGTCAGCGCGCTCGGCTATATCGCGTTGCGCATGCTGGGTCCGCGCTATGGACTGCCACTGGCCGGACTGATCTCGGGATTCATTTCCAGTTCGGCCACCATTCATGCCATGGGCCGGCGCACGCGCGACGAGCCGGCACTGATGCCGGGCCTGGTGGCGGGCGCGGTGATGTCGTCCGTGGCGACCATCATTCAATTGGCGGCGGTGATCGCCTTCATCGCGCCGGCGGTACTCGCGCAACTGCGGTGGCCGCTGATATTTGCCGGACTCGCCGCGCTGCTTTACGCCGCCTGGTTCACACTGCATGCCCTGCGCGCGCAGGAGGCGGCGCCGCGCGGCAGCGGCCGTGCTTTCGACCTGACCGCCGCGCTGGCCTTCGCCGCCCTGATCGGTGCGGTGCTGACGATCGCGGCCGCGCTCAATGTCTGGGTCGGCGCGAACGGCGTCCTCGCGGCGGCGGCAGTAGCCGGCCTGGCCGACGTTCACGCCGCCGCCGTGGCGACGGCATCGCTGGTCGCCGCCGGCGAGATTTCGCCGGCGCTCGCGGTGATCGCGGTACTGGCGGGGCTAAGCACCAACACGCTGGTCAAGGCGATACTCGCCGTCGCCTCGGGCGGCTGGCCCTATGCCCAGCGCATCCTGCCGGGACTGTTGCTGATGATCACCGCGGCGTGGCTGGGCGCCGCGCTATAGCTTGCCGGCCTTTCGTCAGGAACGCGCCCGCAAGTTTTCCGACGGCCTTCGCGCCTGGCCGCATCTGCAGGAGCGTTGTCGACGGCAGGCGCGCGCCGCGCGCACCATGCCACCTTCCGCACCAAACACGATCTGGATCATGCGTGACCCGCCGGGCAACCGCGATGCGGCGCGGCGCGGCGTCATTATCGGCATCTATCTGCAACCTGTTTGATGTGAGTCAACCGATACGATATACCAAAACATATAATGACTTATCGGAAACTTAGTAGCTCTAGTCACTCAATCAGCGGGAGGATTCTTGAAATCAGCGTTTACCCGGGTAGCCCTCGGAATGTGCTGCGCGATCGGCCTGATCGCTGCGGGATGGGTGCAGGCCGACGAAAGCAAGGCCGAAGCGAAGCCTCTCAAGCTCACCACCACGGCCGACCACGGCAAGTTCAAGGAACTGCAGCGCCCCTTCAAATCCGGTCCCGAAGTCACCAAGGCCTGCCTCGCCTGCCACACTGAAGCCGCCGGCCAGATTCACCGCACCAAGCACTGGAAATGGGAATTCCTCAACCCGGATACCAAGCAGGTGCTGGGCAAGAAGACCATCCTCAACAATTACTGCATTTCCATTGCTTCCAACCAGGCCTCCTGTACCAGTTGCCACGTCGGCTACGGCTGGAAAGACAACAACTTCGACTTTACCTCGCAGGAAAACGTCGACTGCCTTGCTTGCCACGACACCACCGGCAACTACAAGAAACCCCCTGGCCTCGCCGGCAACGTCGTCACCCAGGACATGGAATTCCCCGCCGGGTCCGGCAAGATCCTGAAAGCCATCGACCTCACGAAAATCGCGCAGAAAGTCGGCAAGTCCAGCCGCGACACCTGCGGCGCCTGCCACTTCTTCGGCGGCGGCGGCGACGGCGTCAAGCACGGCGACCTCGACAGTTCGATGTCGGCGCCGGACAAGGAACTCGATGTCCACATGGACGCCACCGGCCTCGACTTCACCTGTGCAAGCTGCCACAAAACTTCCAGCCATGACGTCGCCGGCAGCCGCTACACGCCGACGGCCAAGGACACCAAAGGCGCGCATATGCCAGGCAAGGCCGGCAACGGCAACCCCGCGACCTGCGTCGCCTGCCACGGCAACGGTCCGCACAAGAAACAGCCGCGCCTCAACGAACACACCGCCAAGGTCGCCTGCCAGACCTGTCACATTCCCGCCTTTGCACGCGGCGGCGTGGCCACCAAGATGACCTGGGACTGGTCCACCGCCGGGCAGCGCGACGCGCAGGGCCAGCCGATCACCCGCAAGGACGCCAAGGGTCGCATCACCTACGAATCGCGCAAGGGCGAATTCACGCTCGCCGAGAATGTCCGGCCCGAATACGCCTGGTTCAACGGCCACGTCGAATACACGCTGCTTTCCGACAAGATCGAGAAGACGGATCAGCGCACGCCGATCAATAAACTCGGCGGCAGCCCGACCGACGGCAAGTCGCTGATCTGGCCGATGAAAGTGTTCCGCGGCTCACAGCCTTATGACCCGGTCAACAAAACCCTGATCACGCCGCACACCGCCGGCAACGACGATACCGGCTTCTGGAAGAACCTGGCCTGGGACAAGGCGATCCCGGTCGGCATGAAAGATTCTGGCGCGCCGTATTCGGGCAAGTTCGAATTCATCCAGACCGAAATGTCCTGGCCGATCACGCACATGGTGGCGCCGAAGGAAAAGGCGCTGGGCTGCGTCGAATGCCATGCGAAGGACGGGCGCCTCAGCGGTATCAAGGGCGTGTACCTGCCCGGCCGTGACGCCCACCCGCTCATCGACACCGCCGGCTGGGGCATCGTCCTGCTGACGCTGCTCGGCGTGTCCGGCCACGGTCTGTTGCGCGTCATCCACCGCCAACGCTCGCGCTAACACTAACGCTTAGGAGAACTGATATGACACAACGCGTCTACCTCTTCAAAGGCTTCGAGCGCTTCTGGCATTGGTCGCAAGCCGGCCTGATCATCTTCCTGCTGCTCACCGGCTTCGAGATCCACGGCACCTACAAGGTGTTCGGTTTCGAAAAGGCCGTGTCGTTTCACACCATTGCTGCCTGGTCGCTGGTCGGGTTGTGGATCTTTGCCATTTTCTGGCACCTCACCACCGGCGAATGGCGGCACTACATCCCCACCCGCGACAAGATCCTGGTGATGGCGCGGTTCTATTCGTCGGGCATCTTCAGGCATGAGCCGCATCCGTTCCAGCCGAGCGCGCGCAACAAGCACAATCCGCTGCAACGGCTGACCTACCTCGCCATCCTCACCCTGCTGAGCCCGCTGCTCTGGATCACCGGCTGGCTGTACCTGTTCTATGCGGACTGGGCAGCCTGGGGCCTGACCGCGCTGCAACTGGAATGGGTGGCACTCGGCCATACCCTGGGCGCGTTCCTGATGCTGGCGTTCCTGATTTCGCATCTCTATCTCTCCACCACCGGCCACAAGCTCACCTCGCAGGTGAAAGCGATGATCACCGGCTGGGAAGAAGTGGAGTAACCCAAGAGGTTGAGTAACCCGCCCCCTTTCTTTGACAACGATTGACAAGGAGTCTGATCATGAAATTGACCCAAACACTCATGGCCGCCGCTGTGCTGACGCTGCTCGGCGCCTCGCTGTCGGCCGCAGCATACGAGGCCGACTGGAAACGCGGCCGCATCTATTACCGCAGCGTGTGCACCTCGTGCCACGTGGCATCGCCCATCGGTTCGATCAATCCCAGCACCAAGACCAAGGCCGAATGGGCGGCTTACCTGAAGGCGGACAAGCATGCCAAGGGCAAGGACACGGTCAAGCAGTATGTGAGCAAGGCTTACCGCGCCCAGATCAAGTCCGGCAACAAGGCCGCCGAGAAGTTCGCCGATACGCCGGACCAGGAGCTGATGGATGACCTCGCCGCGTTCCTCATCAAGGGCGCCAAGGACGGCGATGCGCCGGCCAGTTGCAGCTGACCATTCACCAAACCAGACCCATTGAAACCCACTGCAGGAGAACATCATGAGAACCAAGCGACTGACCCTGATTTTCGCCATCGCGGCGTGTTTCGCCGCCACCCCGGTCATCACTTCAACCGCCGCACTTTCGGCTGAATCCGCGGCCATCCAGATCAAGGAGGGTTATTACAAGACCCTGATCGATTTTGAAGGCGTGCGCCAGAACGTCGACATTCCATTGAAGAAAGGCGTGATGATCGTCGACTCGCGGCCCGCCGCCCGCCAATATGATCCCGGGCACATTCCCGGTGCGGTGAATATCCCCGACAGCCAGTTCGACAAGCAGGTCGATAAACTCCCCGCCGACAAGGCGACGCTGCTGCTGTTCTACTGCGGCGGGCTGGAATGCATGCTCAGCCACAATTCGGCGTTCAAGGCCGAAAAACTGGGCTACACCAACGTCAAGGTTTACGCGTCCGGTATGCCCGAGTGGAAGGCCAAGGGGGCGCAAGTATCGGTTTCCGCCGCGCACATCAAGAAGCTGATCGATGAAAAAGCCGCCTATGTGCTGGTGGATGCACGGCCGAAACGTGTCGCCGACAAAGGC
The DNA here is from genome assembly GCA_031404095.1 of Betaproteobacteria bacterium. Lineage (GTDB taxonomy): Bacteria > Pseudomonadota > Gammaproteobacteria > Burkholderiales > Usitatibacteraceae > UKL13-2. The sequence continues at coordinate 13,431 of JANNGY010000112.1, forward strand.
ATGATCCCGACCGCGGTCAATGTGTCCGACACCGAATTCGACAAGAACATCGACAAGCTGCCGGCCGACAAAGCCACACCGCTGATCTACTACTGCGGCGGCATGGAATGCGTGCTGTCGGACAAGTCGGCGGAAAAAGCCCGCAAGCTGGGCTACACCAATGTGCTGACCTATCCGCCCGGCTATCCGGAATGGGAAAAATTGAACGGCGCGCCGGCAGGCGCCGGTACGGCTGCCGGCAGCGCCGGTCCGGCGAGCAGCGCGAGCAAGGCGGCCCTGGTGCCGGGCAAGGAAAAAGGCTCCGTCACCGTCGCCTCCTTTGAAAGCGCATGGAAAGAAAACCCGGCCTCGTTGATGCTGGTCGATGTGCGCGATGCCAAGGAATTTGCCAAAGGCACGATCAGCGGCGCCGTGAACATCCCCATCGACACACTTGAGAAAAAACTGGCCACGCTGCCGACCGACAAGCCGGTAGTGTTCATCTGCGGGACCGGCGCACGCTCCGGCGAAGCCTACGACACGGTGAAACTGATGGCCGGCCAGGTGCAAGCTTTCTTCATCGACGCCGATATCAAGTTTGCCGGCAATGGCGTTTACACGATGGTGGCGAAGAAGTAGCTTTCCTCAGGCGGCATGTGCCGCAACAAGCCGGGGTCGGCGTGTCCGCACCCCGGCTTTTTGCCAGGCTCGACACGCCAGAAAGCCGCGCTTGGTGTGCGGCCGGCGAGTGTTCATGCTAACCGGCACGCGACCGCAGCAGTGTCTCGCGATATGGTTTCATCCCGGCCGCCAGCAACGCGATTGCCACCAGATTCGCCGCTGACCCAACGATCAGCATCGACCACTTGAGCGCCAGGTCATTGGCGAACACATAATCGGTCACCAGCGCGACGGCGGTCGGCCCGACACCAAGGCCGATGAGGTTGACGATGAACAGATAGACCGCAGTGGTCTGGCCGCGCATCTGGTTGGGCACGATTTCCTGTATCGCCGACGGCGCGGCTCCGAACGGCATGCCGAGCGCGAACACCGACGGCACCATCAGGATGGCGGCAAGCGTGCCGGAATCCGGCAGCAAATACACGCCGCCGACAATGGCCACGCTGGACGCGCAAATGCCGACACGCAACGCCGCGTCTGGCTTGCCTTGCCGGCGCCAGCGATCGGTCAGCCAGCCGCCGAACAGGATGCCCGCGCAGCCAAACACCATCACGATCAGGCCGTAAATGATGCCGACATCAGCGGCCTTCCAGTTGTAGGTGCGGATGAAAAAACTCGGTACCCATGCCGCCGTCCCATACGAACAAAACGCGATCATGGCGAAGCCGAGGTTATGACAAAGGACGGTGCGGCGGTTTCGCCACAGGTACGCGACCACGTCGCCAAACGGCACATGGCCGCCGGCGGCGACACCGCTGCGCGGCGGCTCGCGCACCAGCAGGAAGGCGAGGCTGAAAATCACACCACTGACGCCGAGCACCAGAAACACCACCTGCCACGGGCGCACATCGCCGACCAGCGGCAGCGCCACGGCGCCCTGGGCAAAGGCAAACTGGATCACCAGCCCGCCGAGCAGGAACGCCATGCCGGAGCCGAGATAAATGCCCATCGAATAAACGCTGATCGCGGTGGCGCGGCGCTCCGGCGGAAAGTAGTCGGCGATCATTGAGTAGGCGGCGGGAGAAAGCGTCGCCTCGCCGACGCCGACGCCAATGCGATACAGGAACAACTGCCAATAAGTGTGCGCCAGCCCGCACAGCGCGGTCATCATGCTCCAGACCACCACGCCGGCCGCAATCAGGCCGCAACGATTCCAGCTGTCGGCGAGCCGGCCCAGCGGAATACCGAGGATGGTGTAGAAAATCGCAAACGAAAAACCCATCAGCAGGCTCATTTGCGTGTCGCTGATGCCGAGGTCGCGGCGGATCGGCCCGACCAGCAGGTTCAGGATTTGCCGGTCGACGAATGAAAACACGTAGGCGACCATCAGGATCGCCACCACCAGCCAGGGGTAGGCCATCGATTTTGTGCGTTCGTTCTCGGCTGAATCCATTCGTTCTTTCTCCATATTGATGGCGCGCCGCGCCGTCAAATCAAGTCTCGGGCCGGGCCTTCACTCGCTTCACCGGTCCGCCATCAGGTGCTGTCGAAACCAGTCCAGTTGCGGCGCGAAAAAAGCCATGTGCTTCGGGCCGTCATAAGGATCGAAGTGGCGTCCCGGCACCTCGACCAGCTTCTTCGGCTCGCCGGCGCGTTCGAAGGCCTTTTTCTGCAACGCCGTCGGCGAGATGGTGTCTTCGCCGGCGACCACCATCAGCAGCGGGATCGGGGCGATGAGGTGAATTGTGCCGGTCGGGTCGTAATTCATGAAGGCCTCGGTCGATTCGACGCTGACGCGATTCTCCCAGCGCGGCGCGCGCCGGGCCGCGTCCAGCGCCCACTGGT
>JANNGY010000113.1:0-10368 GCA_031404095.1 Betaproteobacteria bacterium
GACCGCCGAGGTGTTCGAGTCCGAGGTATTGGGCGTGAAGGTGACGCGTTGATTGACCCAGTCGCGGATGGTCTGTACGCGACTATAGCCCTGCCAGATATGCCCGAATTCGCGGATCGCGAGCTTGACCAGCCGGTCAGACTGGCAATAGCGGCTGGGGTAGATATAGCTCAAGGCCTCGAGCGGCATGCGCGCCACCGGCACTTCCGGGATCTGGTACGGCAGGGCGAAGTGGTGGGTGATCTCGACGGTGGTCCGATAGCCCACCTTGAGCAGGCCCGCCGCCGCCTTCATGCAGAGGTAGCGGTTACCGGTGGCGGCGTCGGTGAGCACTTCGGCAGGCAGCGGCTGGCTGAGTTCGAGCCGCTCTTCGACCACCAGCTGGCACGGCGTGTGCGCGGCGTGAATATTGAAAATGAAATCGCCGCCGTGTTCGCCGATATCGTAATTGAGTTCGAGCGAAAGCTTGAGTCTGACCATGTTGGGTTCGCGTGACGCAGGCAGATGAGGATCATTCAAAGTACCACACCTTGATCCGCGCCCGGCGCCGGATTGACGATGGCTGCCGCAGGGCAGATACTGGAAATTGCAACGGGCGGCCGGTAGAGCTTGGCGCGCAATGGCTCTGACCGCGCCACAGTGCCGCGGCGCTGCGCCTGCAAAGGAGACGTCAGATGAAAAAAATTGCCATGCTGTTTTGTTCCCTCGTCCTCCCAGCCTGCACCACCATGCTGCCGGCAGGACAAGCCGACCTGCTGTTTCACGATGCGCTGTTCGCCGCGCCTTCGGAGACGATCGGCAAGGCGGACGTTTTTGCCGTCAGCGATGCCATGCGCCATTACCTTCATGTCGAACTGGCCGAGCAGTTGCGGGTGAAGGGGCTCCAGCAGGGGCTCATCGATGCGCTTTACCGCAAGAGCCAACTCAAGGTCGAATACGATTCAGCGCTCACGCGCAATGCCGCGCAGACCTTCGATGCGCGTGCCGGCAATTGCCTGTCGCTGGTCATCATGACGGCCGCGCTGGCCAAGGAACTCGGCTTGCCGGTCCGCTACCAGAGCGTGTTCGTCGACGAGAGCTGGAGCCGCGCCGGCGGGCTGCATTTCTCGGCCGGGCATGTCAATCTCACGGTCGGCAAGCGATATCACGACATCAAGAGCCGCGTCGACGACAACGTGATGATCACCATCGATTTCAATCCGCCGCAGGAAAACCGCAGCCACCACACCTGGGCCATCACCGAGGCGACGGTGCTGGCGATGTACATGAACAATCGCAGTGCCGAGGCGCTGGCGCGCGGCCAACTGGACAATGCCTACTGGTGGGCGCGCGAGGCCATCAGGCAGGACAGGACTTTCGAGAGCGCCTATAACACGCTGGGCGTGATTTACCGCCGCCACGGCAATCTCGCCGAATCCGAGATCGCCTTCCGGCATGTACTCGAGCGCGAGCCATTCAATCTCCAGGCCATGTCCAACCTCGCCATGGTGCTGAACGACCAGGGCCGCCATGCGGAATCGAAGGCGCTCACCGCGAAACTCGAGCAGCGTCAGCCTTATCCGCCTTTTCATTTCTTCAATCTGGGCCAGGCGGCCATGCAAGCCGGGGATTTCAAGCTGGCGCGGGACATGTTCGTCAAGGAGATTGATCGCGACGCGTTCAACCACGAATGCCATTACTGGCTTGCCAGCGCGTACTATCGGCTGGGTGACCTGAATAGATCGCGCAAGCATCTCGCCATTGCCATGGATTTCAGCCCGACCCGCACGCAACATGACCTGTACGCCGCCAAGCTGGATCGGATCCTGGCGTATCAGTAGCGCATTTGCGCGCAATTTCTTCCAATTCCTTCCGGCAATCGCCGGTGAAAGCCTGCCCATGTCCAGCCGAACCCTGAATCTCGACGATAACCTTTACCACTACCTGATCGAGCATTCGGTTCGCGAGCATCCGGCGCAGACGGCGTTGCGTGAGGCCACCCGCGCCCATCCTAACGCGGTGATGCAAATTTCACCTGAGCAGGGCCAGTTCATGGCACTGCTCATCAGGTTGCTGGGGGCGCGCCGCGCCATCGAAATCGGTGTGTTCACCGGCTACAGCGCGCTGACGGTGGCGCTGGCCCTGCCCGACGACGGCCGCTTGCTGGCATGCGATATCAGCGACGAATTCACCCGCATCGGCAAACCCTTCTGGGAGCAAGCGCACGTGGCGCACAAGATCGACCTGCACCTTGCGCCAGCGGTGGTAACACTCGATGCCCGCCTCAAGGCCGGTGAAGCCGGACAGTACGACTTCGCCTTCATCGATGCCGACAAGAGCGGCTACGACGCCTATTACGAACGCTGCCTGAAGCTGCTGCGAACCGGCGGCCTGATCGCGATCGACAATACGCTGTGGAGCGGCAAAGTTGCCGCTATCGCTGCCGCTACCGACGCCGACACGGCAGCCCTGCAAGCGCTCAACATCAAGCTGCACGGCGATGACCGCGTCGACCTTTCGCTATTGCCAATCGGCGATGGATTGACCCTGGCGCGCAAGCGCTGATGCGTTGCGCCGAGCGGAAATGGCAATAGCGTGCAGGTCAGGTTGCCGCAGGCTATCTGACGATCCATCGGGCGCGCGTCACCGGGCATAAATGCCTGAAACATCTCACCAGGGCCAGTGAACCTCTGATTCAGGCTTCCCTTAATCATGGTGTTGCGGTTGCTGCGCGCGCAATTGCGCGACTTCACTCTGCAGCCCATCGATCTGCTCAATGAGTTTCAAGGTGAGCGCCAGGGCATGCAGGTCGAGTTCAAGGTCGGTGCGCAGGCGGCATGCGCGGCGCAGCGTCACCACGCAGTTCGCGCTGAAGATCCATTGCCCGTCATCCGGATTGGCCGGCGAAAGTGCGCCGTAGTCGACGAGCTCGCGTACCTCGGCTTCCGTCAGCCCGGCGAGCCCGGCCAGTTCGGTGATTGAAATGGTTTCCGTTTGGTTCAGCCAAAGCACGTCACGGGGTTCAGCTTGCATGAGGCTCAGCTTTCGTCAGGTGACTGCGGGGCTGGAAGGTCGAGCTCTCCGCCAGTTCCTTGAACAAGGCGCGCTCGCGTTCGCTGAGTGCGGGGGGCACGACGATTTGCACAATGGCGAACAGGTCGCCCTCGCCACCGCCGGGTATCGGCAATCCCCGCTTCGCCAGCCGCAATCGCTGCCCGCTGTTGGTGGCGGGCGCCACCTTCAGATGGACCGCGCCGGCCAGCGTCGGTACCTCGACCGTGGCGCCGAGCGCGGCTTCCCATGGCGGCAGCGGCAGATCGAGGTAGAGGTCATGTCCATCGACACGATAGAGCGCATGCGGATGCAGGCGGATATTGAGATACAGGTCGCCGTCGCGGCCGCCGTGTTGTCCCTTGCCGCCCTGGCCACGCAATCGCAACCGCTGGCCGTCGGTGGCGCCCTTGGGAATGCGCGCCTCGAAAGTTCGCGCGGCGTGGCGCCCCCGGCCGTGCTCATCGTATTCGGGCACGCTCAGGTTGAGGGTAACTTGAGTTCCGCGGTAGGCCTCCTCGAGGCTGATCTTCGCGGTCACCTCGAAGTCCTCGCCGGGAATCGGCATGCGGGCGCGGGTGTGCTGGCCGGCGCCCATGCCCCCGCCGCGGCCCCGGCCTCCGCCCCCGCCGAAATGGGCAAACAGGTCCGACAGATCGATATCGTCGAAAGAGGCTTGACCATCTTTGAATTTCCCGCCGAAATCTCGACCCCAATCCGGCGACGGCTGGAAATCTTCGCCCGACCGGTGGCTACCGAGCCGATCATAGGCGGCGCGCTTCTCGGCATCGCTGAGCGTCTGGTAGGCCTCGGCGACTTCCTTGAATTTCTCCTCGCCCTTGGGATCCTTCGATACGTCGGGATGATATTTGCGCGCGAGCTTACGATAGGCCTTCTTGATATCGGCTTCGCTGGCGCTGCGTTCGACGCCGAGAATGCTGTAGTAATCCTTGAATTTCACGTACCACTCCTGTTCGTATTGCCGAGAGAGGCGCTTCGGCGTCGCGCGGACAGTCTTTCACAGATGAAGACAGGTTATCGCAATCCACGTGGTGGTTCGCGGAGGGCATGACGTTACGGCGGCAGGTGCGGCCAGCGCGTAAAGGCAATGAATGTCTCGCCGCTTTCCATCAGGTCGGCTTTGACGAACCTGACGTACGCGCCGGGCGGACCGTTGTGGCACCAGGCGATCACCCGTTCGACATCGCCTTCCGCGCCTTGCACGATTGCTTCCACGCTGTCGTCGTCGCGATTGCGCACCCAGCCGGTCACTTCCAGCGCCTGCGCGACGGCGCGCATCGATTCGCGAAAGCCGACCCCCTGTACGCGGCCGGTGATTTCGAGATGCACGGTGATGACGGCGTCGCTCATTCGTCGTGGTGGACTTTTCGCGAGCGCGTCGATTTCACTGTCGCCCGGGTTTTCTTGGCTTCGATGCGCCGTTCTTTCGACGCGCGCGTCGGTTTCGTTGCCAGGCGCTTTTTGGGTACGTGGTTAAGTTTTTTCAGCCGCTCAACGAGGCGCTCGAAGGCGATCTCCTTGTTGCGGAACTGCGAAGGCGAGTCCTGCGCGATCACCACCACGCCGGAGGGCAGGTGCGTGAAGCGAATGGCGGAATTGGTCTTGTTGACATGCTGGCCGCCGGGACCGGAGGCGCGATAGGTGTCGATCTCGATTTCGCGTTCAAGAGTTTCACGCTCGATCGAGTAGGGGGGCAAGGTGAGGGGAATGCGGCGGAGCATGGGGCTATTTTACGGCGGTGAGGCTTGGGATGAGGTGAATGCTGTCGTTTTCGCTGCGGGCTACGGCGTGATTTGGCCACCAAAAATCCCTCCCGCCTTGCAGGCCGCGTGTCCCGCTGCATCGGGACACCGTTTCGAGGGCGAGCGGCATGCCGCTCGAAACCCCCTCTCAACCCTCCCTTTTTCAAAGGGAGGAGTGCCTGGCGTTGGCCGGCGCCCTTCGATTTGCACTTTCTTTTCCTGCAAAGGGAGAATGCGTTTGTAAACGGGGACACGCCAAATGTCTGCCTCCTCCCTTTGCAAAAGGGAGGCTGGGAGGGATTTTCGGGTGGTCGCGAATGGAATCAAACATCATTTTGCGACTAAGAATTAAGTATTCACAAACACGCTTTAAGCGTGATCCATTATTTCAAAATCCCGCGACACGCCGGATCCGTCGGAAACAACAGGCAGTAAAAGACCAGTTCAGGCGGCGGATCCATGACCCGGCCGGTGCCTTTGGTGACGGCGGATGTCGCACAACCTGAGAGCGCGGGGAAGAAAAGCAGCGCGGCAAGCGCAACGCCAATACGCCGAAAACAGGCCGACAATTGCCGAGGCAATTTGATTTGCCCCGTCGCTTTCCCGCTTTGGATAAACGCCATTGACTTGGCAGCCTGTCGGACTTAGAGGAAATCGGCTGCAAAATGACCTGGCCGGTGCATATTTCCCCGCTTCTCAGCGCCAATGGAGAAACCATTGGCTTGAAAAGCGTGAAGTGGGGTAAGCAGGGCTTTCGCCCCAAGGCGAAAACTCGCAAAATCCGCCCTCGCCCAGCTCATTTTTCGCTTCGATTCTCTAAGTCCGGCAGGCTGCGTGCAGTCAGGCAACCGCGCGCTTTCGTTCGCCGGTCATTTGATACGCATTCCCGGCACCGCCCCCGCATCCGGCGCCAGCAGGTAAATGCCGGTGCCGTCACCTGCCGCCAGCACCATGCCCTGCGATTCGCCGAAGCGCATCTTGCGCGGGGCCAGATTGGCGACCATCACCGTCAGGCGTCCGACCAGATCTTTCGGGTTGTAGGCCGAGCGGATACCGGCAAATACCGTGCGGGTTTCGATGCCCAGGTCGAGAGTGAGCTTGAGGAGTTTGTCGGCTTCCACCACCAGTTCGGCATCGAGAATCTTGGCGATGCGCAGGTCGAGCCGGCCGAAATCGTCAATGGAAATCGTCTCCGAGATCGGCTGGACGACGATCGGCTTGGGTGGCTCCGGCGGAACCAGCGCAAATTCGGTCGACGCAGGCGCTTCGTTGCCGGCAGCTTTGGTATCGGCTTTGGCGGAATCGGCTTTCTTGTTCGCCTCCGGCGCTTCCTTCACCGGCTCCAGCAAGGCGTCCATTTGCCTGGAATCAATCCGTCCCATCAGGTGCTTGTAAGGCTTGATCTCGTGGCCTTCCTTGAGCGGCTTGGCGGTGGTCTTCCAGTCGAAGGCGTCGAAATTGAACATCTCGCCCGCCGTGGCCGCTAGGCGCGGCAATACCGGCGCCAGGTAGACGGTCAGGTCGCGGAACATTGCCACCGCGGTCGAGCACACCGTCAGCAGTTCGGCTTCCTTGCCATCCTGCTTGGCCAGATCCCAGGGCTTGCTGATATCGACAAACTGGTTGGCGAGATCGGCCAGGGCCATGATCTTGCGGATCGCCTTGCCGTATTCGCGGCCATCGTAGTAGCCGCTGATTTCCGCGGCGGCGCCGGCGAATTCTCCGGCGATGTCCTTGGGCAATTGCGGCTTGCCGAGCTTGCCATCGAATTTCTTGCTGACGAAGCCGGCGCTGCGGCTGGCGATGTTCACGTACTTGCCGATCAGGTCGCTGTTGACGCGGGCGACGAAATCATCGGGGCTGAAATCGAGATCCTCGACCTTGTCGGTAAGCTTGGCGGCGAGGTAGTAGCGCATCCATTCCGGATTCATGCCGATCTGGATGTACTTTCGCGGCGAGACACCGGTGCCGCGCGACTTCGACATCTTTTCGCCGGTGAAGGTGATGAAACCGTGCACGAACACGTTGTTCGGCACCTTGCGCCCGGCGAACTTGAGCATGGCCGGCCAGAACAGCGTGTGGAAGTAGACGATATCCTTGCCGATGAAGTGATACTGCTCCACCTTGTCATCGGCCAGGAAATCATCGAAGCTGCGTTTTTCGCCGTTGGCCTTCGCCTTGCCGGAATCGAAGTACGCCTTCAGGCTGGCGAGGTAGCCGACCGGCGCGTCCAGCCACACATAGAAATACTTGCCGGGTTCGTCGGGAATCTCGATGCCGAAGTAGGGCGCATCGCGCGAGATATCCCAGTCATTGATCTTCTTGCTGCCCGTCTCCTTGTCGTCCGCGAGCCATTCGGCCAGCTTGTTGACCACCTCGCTCTGCAACGGCGTTTCCCGGGTCCACTCCTGCAGGAACTGCACGCACTTCTTGTCGGAGAGCTTGAAGAAAAAGTGCTCGGACTTCTTCAGCACCGGCTTGGCGCCGGTGATGGTCGAATAGGGGTTCTTGAGTTCGGTCGGCGCATAGACGGCACCGCAGACTTCGCAGGAATCGCCGTACTGGTCTTTCGCGTTGCACTTCGGGCATTCGCCCTTGATGAAGCGATCTGCCAGGAACATCTCCTTCACCGGATCGAAAAACTGCTCGACCTCCTTGCTGGCGATCAGCTTGGCCGCCTTGAGCTTTTTGTAGATTTCCTGCGAAAGCTCGACGTTTTCCGGCGAATGGGTCGAATGCCAGTGATCGTAACTCATCAGGAAGGCTTGCCAGTCGGCAATGTGTTCGGCCTCGACCCGTGCGATCAGCGTTTCCGGAGAGATGCCTTCCTGTTCGGCGCGCAACATGATGGCCGCGCCGTGGGCGTCACCCGCACAGACGAAGTGCACCTCATGGCCCTGCATGCGCTGGAAGCGGGCCCAGATGTCGCCATACAGTTGGTCGACAATGTGGCCGATATGGAGCGGGCCGTTGGCGTACGGCAGTGCAGTCGTAACGAATAGTTTGCGAGGCATCTAACGCTTTTTTGCATCCTTCGATGACGTTCCCGAAGGCCGAGTGACGTCGAAGCTGATGCTGAACCGGTTGATTTGAATAAATTTTTCTTTCATCGAATTGTACCAAGGCATACGCACATTTGATACCGCATTGATACGGTAACGATGTGGTTTCCGATAAAATAGCGATCTTACTTCATCGATAAAGTCAGCCTCATGAGCCTCACAGTAGAAATCATCCAGAACGCGCTGCGCGAATTGATCGACCCGGTCACGGGCGAGAATTTTGTCGATGGCAAATCCGCCAAAAATATCAAGATCGAGGGCGCGAGTGTGGCGCTGGAAATCGTGCTGGGCTACCCCGGCAAGAGCGTGATCGAGGCGATTCGCCGCCAGGTGATCGAGCGGCTGAAAAAGATTGATGGCGTGGAAAATGTCTCGGCCAACGTGTTCTCGAAAATCGTTTCGCACAGCGCACAGCGCGGCGTGAAGCTGGTGCCGGGCATCAAGAACATCATCGCGGTGGCTTCGGGCAAAGGTGGCGTCGGTAAAAGCACCACCGCCGTGAATCTGGCGCTGGCGCTGGCCGCCGAAGGCGCGTCGGTCGGCATGCTCGATGCCGATATCTACGGCCCCTCGCAGCCGATGATGCTGGGCATCACCGGGCGGCCGGCCTCGCGCGACGGCAAGACGATGGAGCCGATGGAAGGCCATGGCATCCAGGCGATGAGCGTCGGCTTCCTGATCGACCCGGAAACACCGATGGTATGGCGCGGCCCGATGGTGACCCAGGCGCTGGAGCAATTGCTCAACGAAACCAACTGGCACGACCTGGATTATCTGGTGGTCGACCTGCCGCCCGGCACCGGAGATATTCAACTGACGCTGGCACAGAAGGTGCCGGTCACCGGCGCCGTGATTGTCACGACGCCGCAGGACATCGCCCTGCTCGATGCCCGCAAGGGACTCAAGATGTTCGAAAAGGTCGGCGTGCCGATCATTGGCGTCGTTGAAAACATGGCGATGCACGTCTGCACCAACTGCGGCCACATGGAGCACATCTTCGGCACCGGCGGCGGCGCGAAAATGGCCAAGGACTACAACATCGAAATGCTCGGCTCCCTGCCGCTGGACATGAAGATTCGCGAAATGACCGACGGCGGCAAGCCGACGGTGGTATCCGAGCCGGATGGGCCGATCGCCGGCATTTACAAGGAAATCGCCCGCAAATGCGCGGCCAAGATCGCCAAGCAATCGCAGGATCGTTCCAGCGTGTTTCCGAAAATCGTCATACAGAACACTTGAACGCGCAACCATCCGCCGACGTGGCGTTAACACTGGATCCGCTGCAAGGGGCAATTCAGCGCGCCATCGCATTGCGTGGCGAATCCCAGCACACCGAGGCGCTGGCAATTCTGCTCGACCTCTATAACCAGCATCCCGACAACGCCAAGGTCAACTACGAACTCGGCTGCACTTACGATCATCAGGGCGTCGAGGATGAGGCCATTGCTTTCTACGAGCACGCGATCCAGTGCGGCATTGACGGCGAGGATTTGCGCGGTGCGCTACTGGGCCTCGGCAGTTCGTATCGTTGTGTCGAGCGCTTCGGCGACGCCGCGCGGATATTGCAAAAGGGCGCCTCGGCATTTCCCGACGCAGCGGAATTCGATGTGTTTCTGGCGCTCGCCCGTTACAACATGGGCGAGCACGCCGAGGCGATGCGCTTGCTGTTGACTCATATTGCCGAGAACTCCGCCGACGCCGAGACGCAGAAGTATCGTCGCTCGATTGCCTGGTATGCGGAACATCTCGATCCGCCCTACGACAAGTAGGAATGAATTCATGGCGGCATACTGCGTCGGACGCATCCGGGTGAAAGATGCCGTGCTATGGGAGCAATATCGAGGACGAGTGGGCGCGACCATCGTTCAGTACGGCGGTGAAATCCTGTTTCGCGGCAGCATGCGGCAGCCGCTCAGTGGTGAGGCCGGCCACGACAGTGTGGTGGCATTGCGGTTTGCCGATCTGGATGCAGCCAAACGGTGGCATGATTCGCCGGAGTACCAGGCGCTGGTTCCGTTGCGGGATAGTGGCGCCGACGTGACATTAACGTTGTATGAAGGCTAGCAGTTTAGTGAAATTTGTTGCGATACGATGCTGCTGCCCGCGAGCCGCGCTCGTTGCGTGGTGCTTCCCCCTTTGAAAAAGGGGGATTGAGGGGGATTTCGCAGCGTTGCCATTTGGCGACGACCGAAAATCCCCCCAAGCCTTGCAGGCCGCGCGACTCACTGCATTGAGTCGCCGTTCAGCAAGCGAGCGGCATGCCGCTCGAAACACTTGCATCACCCCCTTTTTCGAAGGGGGGGGCTTTAGCTAATGAGAGGAAAGTCCGCGTGAGCATCAAATCCGACAAGTGGATCCGCCGCATGGCACAGGAGCACGGCATGGTGATCCTCGACAACTTCGAGCAGGTCGCGCGGCACGCCGAAGAGACGCTGGGCCGGTGGCTGGCCCGCGCCGGCGAAGCGCTGTTCCTCGTGACCTCGCGCGAGGTGCTCGGGCTCTCCGGCGAAGTG
>JANNGY010000114.1:0-4748 GCA_031404095.1 Betaproteobacteria bacterium
CGTCGCCTTACGATATCGACAAACTCGAGACGCGCTACGACGTGGTGCGCGCCCGCGTGAAGGAAAGCGCTACGCCGATTCTCTATGCGCACTGGACCGGCGGGCAGGATGAGTTGCTGTTCGATGGCGCGTCGTTCGGCATCAATGCGGATGGTTCGGTCGGCTACCAGGAGCGGGAATTTGAAGAGACCCTGGGTATCGTGGAATTCGAACAGGGCCGCCTCAAGGGGGCGGTGCATGCGGCATTGTCGACCGAGGCAAGCGTGTATCGGGCGCTGGTGGTGGCCTTGCGCGATTACGTCGACAAAAATGCCTTTCCGGGTGTGTTGCTGGGGCTGTCAGGCGGCATCGATTCGGCCTTGACGCTGGCTATTGCCGTCGACGCGCTGGGACGCGACCGGGTGCATGCGGTGATGATGCCCTCTGAGTTCACCTTGCAGATTTCGCTCGATGACTCGCGCGAAATGATGCAGATTCACGGCGTCCGGTATTCGGAGATTCCGGTCACGCCGATGTTTGAAGCGTTCAAGGCGTCGCTCGCGCACGAATTCGAAGGCCGCGGCGCGGATACCACCGAAGAGAATATCCAGGCCCGCGTGCGCGGCACCTTGTTGATGGCGCTGTCGAACAAGTTCGGCGGGATGGTGGTCACGACCGGCAACAAGAGTGAAATGGCGGTCGGTTACTCGACCCTATATGGAGACATGGCCGGCGGCTATGCGATCCTCAAGGACGTTTCGAAGACGCTGGTATACCGGCTCTGCACTTATCGCAACAGTGTCTCGCGCGTCATACCCGAGCGCGTGATCACCCGGCCACCGAGCGCGGAATTGCGCGCCGACCAGAAAGACCAGGATTCGCTGCCGCCCTACGATACGCTGGACCAGATCGTGGAATTGTTCATGGAACAGGACCGTTCGCCATCTGAAATCGTCGCGCTGGGCTTTCTGGATGCCGATGTCAAGCGCGTAACGCACTTGCTGAAGATTAATGAGTACAAGCGCCGGCAGTCACCTATCGGGGCGAAAATTACCCGCCGTGGATTTGGCAAAGACTGGCGATATCCCATAACATCGCGATACGTTGCCAAATAGCAGCACGAAATCGCCGGACGCGACATCGACATCCGGGCTCCGCAGTGTTTGACGATCATTCAGGGGATACGCATGAAGAAAATCGAAGCGATCATCAAACCGTTCAAACTCGACGAAGTGCGCGAAACGTTATCGGAACTGGGATGCACCGGCCTGACGGTCACCGAAGTCAAGGGATTTGGCCGGCAGAAAGGCCATACCGAGCTGTATCGCGGCGCCGAGTACACGGTGGATTTCCTGCCGAAAGTGAAGGTCGAAGTGATCCTGGCCGACGACATGGTCGACAAGGCCATCGATGCCATCATCAAGGCCGCGCGCACCGGCAAAATCGGTGACGGGAAAATTTTTGTAACAGATGTTAGTCAGGTGGTGCGGATTCGAACCGGCGAGACCAATGAAGACGCCGTGTAGATGTATCCCGTAAAAACGGGTTGGGCATGAAGCAGGCGAATATGGTAATTTACAGCCTGAAACCGCGCGCAAGAACGACTGAAACGAAAAGATTCAACTAGGGGGCGAAATGCTACTGGCCGCATTTTATGTATTTGCGATTCTCTGCATCATTCTTTACTACACCGGCCATCTCAAGCGCTGGAACTGCGAGTGGATCCTGATCGTGCTGGCAGTCGCTGTTTTCCCGGCGGTACTCTACCTCTAGCCGATTCACTTTACGAATCTCCACGGCAAGCCCGCCGGCATGGAATGCCGGCGGGCTTTTTCATTTCGGGTGTTCAAGTGCCCGGCAGGCCGGGTTGCCCAGGGCTACCCGGCTTCGTCGTGGGCTGAATGGTTTGATCGTCCGGTAGCCTCCGGCAACCTGACCGGCGCGCGGGTCGTGCGACTCAGGGCGCGATTCGCGCCGCCGGATCCTGCCGGTAGAACAGCGTCAGCTGCCGGTACACCTCGGGAAACGAACTTGCCACCGCATCGGGCATTTCAAAGAAGGCTTCCGAGATCACGGCGAAGAACTCGGCCGGACTTTCGGCGGCGTAGGGATCCAGCGGCAGGATGTCGAGCGAGTGGCCGCGATCGCGATGCGCGCGCGCGTCTGCCGCGTCAACCTGTTTGCAAAAATCCAGGTAGGCCGCCATGAATGCCCGCTTCCAGGCTTCGCGGCTCATGCCTTTCTGCATCGGCGGAAAGCCGTTGGCATTGCCGTTAAGCATATCGAGCTTGTGGGCGAACTCGTGGATGACGACGTTGTAGCCTTCGACGCTGTTTTCCGGATCGCCGCTGCGCGCGACATCCTCATAGGAAAGGACGACCGGGCCGCCAAGCCAGGCCTCGCCGGCCAGCGGGTCGCGGGTGGTATGCACCAGGCCGATTTCATCGACGACTTCACGTTCGGGCACAAACTGGCTGGGATAGACGACGATTTCGGACCAGCCGTCAAAAAACTTGACGCCGAGTTCGAGTACCAGGATGCACGCCTGTGCGGCAATCTGGGTGCGGATGAGATCGTCAATCGTCAGGCCGGCCGCGCCAGTTATCGTCTTGCGCGCCAGGAAGTCGGAGGCAATCAGTCTGAGGCGACGATTTTCCTCGGCATTCAACGCTTGCACAAATCCGTAACCGGCGGTGGCGTGCGTCCACAGGGCTACATCAATCTGCACCACCGGGCGCGTGGTGAAGGTACGCGCGCGGCGGAACATTCTTGTCAAGGGCTTGAACAGGGACCTGAGCATTAGCAGATGGTTGGGCGTGTGGGCGAGTTTTCAAGTTGCCTTCCGTCGCCAGACGGCTGGCTGGGTATGACCGCATAGTAGCGATATCATGCGAATGTCACCAATGGTCGTGCCGCCCATCACCGGGTGCGTGGCCCGGATACAGGGGAGTAAGCATGAAATGTCTTCACTGGCTGGCCACAGCCATCTTCTCCATCGGACTGGCCGGATGCGCATGGCAGGCACCGGTGCCGGTCGCGGAAACGAAACCGGAATCCGTCGCCTCTATTGCGGATCCGGGCTTGCTGCTCGCCGGAAAAGTCGTGACGATGAATGATGCCGGCGATGTGCTGGCGAACGCTCGCGTATGGATTCGCGATGGTCGAATCGAGGCGGTACTGCGCCCGGGAGAGGCATTGCCGGCCGCCGCAGCCAGCGCCCGGCAGGTGGAGACCGGCGGGGTCATCTACCCCGGCCTCATCGACATTCACAATCACCCGGAATATGCCGTCTATCCGCTGATGCCGATCACAAAGAAGTATCAGGACCGCTATGAGTGGCGCTATTACGACCGCGACTATGCCAAGCGCGTTGAAGTGCCGAATATAATCCTCATCAACGCCGAGTATTACAACCTCGGCATGGACGTCGGACGCTATGGCGAATACATGGCGCTCGCCGGCGGCACGACCACCCTGCAAGGCGGTGGCAGTTCCTACCCGCTGTCACCCGGGACAGTGCTGCATGGTGGACTCTACTTCCGGCCTTATGCCAAGTCGGAGTGCCTGGCGCGGAACATCGAAACGACCTCAGTTGCCGATCGCCACGCGTATTCGCATGTCGATATCGGCCGCGACGTCACCGAATGGAAGCGCCTACAGGATAACTTCAAGCGCGGCACGATCATCGTCCACCTTGCCGAGGGCACCTCTCCACTCCACCTTGCCGAGGGCACCTCTTCACGTATGGCGAATGAGTTTCGCTATGTAAAGGCAGGCGGCCTGCTGGGTCCGAATCTGGTTGTAATTCACGGCGTGGGCCTGACCGACGCCCAATTAATGGAAATGGGCGTTGCTGGTGCCAAGCTGGTCTGGTCGCCGCTGTCGAACTTCCTGCTTTACGGCAAAACGGCAAATGTCCGCGCCGCGAAGGAGGCGGCGGTCGCGATCAGTCTGGCGCCGGATTGGGGGCCGTCAGGCAGCAAGTCGCTGCTTGGCGAACTGAAAGTCGCTGACCTGGTCAACCGCGAGCAGCTGAAGTCATTGTTTGGCGACCGTGAACTGGTCGAGATGGTCACCCGCAATCCCGCACGCGCGCTGGGCTGGGAACAGCAGCTTGGTCAGGTCCGCCCGGGATACCTCGCCGACCTGGTCGTGATGGATGATCGTCAAGCCGATGTCTATCGCAACCTGATTGCAGCGACCGAGGAAAACATCCGCCTGGTCATCGTCCGTGGGGAGGCGCTCTACGGCGACAGCCGCGAATTGTCATCAGCGCGCGCGCCGAGTCCGGGCATCGAGGAAACGACAGTATTCAAAGGTGGGCGCAGCAAGGCGATTGCGCCAAATTGTCCCGGCAGCGGAATGCCTGACAGCAGCGTGAAAGAGACGCGCAAGCGGTTGCAGGAAGCGTTGCAATTCGATGCTGCCTATACCGCACGCGTGGTGTCTCAGGAACAGATGGCGAAAGACCTGGCGCGCTGCGACGCCGCCAAGCCGAATGTCCCCGCCGATGCCAGCGATGCGCGCCGCATGCTGTCCTGCCGTTTCGGCCTGCCTTTCGAGGCGACCAGTCTTGCGCCGCTGACGATGGCCGAGGATTCACAATTCCTGCCGCGCCTACTCGCCAACCCGAACATTCCCGCATACCTCAAGGCGCTGCCGGACTACTACAAATAACAAACCGGCGCCGGGGGAAGGGTCAGGGGGCACGGCAAATTTGTTCTCGGTAGCCGTAGGGTGCGCACCGCGCACGCTGTGTGGGCAAAGCG